>NZ_AEXS01000180.1:0-55552 GCF_000204455.1 Paenibacillus sp. HGF5
TTCGATTCCAAACATAGCTCCGGGTATCGCTCACACAATTCGGCCTCGGCATGCTCATCCAACGGAGTGCCGGAAGCAAGCAGCCTTCGCAGAAAGCCCCGGTTGACCACCATTTCTTGGGCCTTCCCCTTCGCTTGTGTAAGCCTGCGCTGCAGCAGCCGTTCCCTGGCTTGGACAGCAGCCTCGATAATTTCCCCGGGCCTGCTCGTCTTCAGCAGGTAATCGCTCACGCCTTCCCGCATCGCCTGCTGCGCATACGCAAATTCATCGTATCCCGAGATGACGATGATCTCGATCTCGGGATGCTGCTGCTTGACTTGATGCGCCATATCCAATCCGCTCAGGCCTGTCATGCGTATGTCCGTAAATATGATTTCGGGCATTTCTACGGGAATACGCTGAAGGGCTTCCTCCGCCGAGGCCGCGGGCGTCAGCACCGTAAAGCCGTTATCCGCCCAATTGATCACGGTACTCAAACCATTTCGAATGATCACTTCATCATCAACGATCATGACCTTCAATGTCGCCATCCCCTTTGCCGGATATTTCCGATTGTTGAATTTCAGGTAAATCAGGTATCGTAAACATCACCCGTGTCCCGGCACCCTCGGTGCTCTCCACACGCAGCCCCGCATCCTTCCCGTAATGAAGGAGCAGCCGCTTATGGACGTTCCGCAGCCCGTAGCTGCCGCGCGGGGTTTGTCCCTTCTCGTACTGCAGCGGATTTTCGACCAGCTGCTCCTGGAGCCATTTCAGGCGCTCCGCCGTCATCCCGATGCCGTCATCCTCCACCACGAAGCGGATCCCTTCGGGTTCGCGGTGTCCGCGAATCGTAATCGTCCCTATCCCGTCACGGCTCAGGATGCCATGCAGCATGGAATTCTCCACCAACGGCTGCAGCAGCAGCTTCAGCATGGTGTGCTGATACAGATCCTCTTCCACATGATCCTTAAACTCGAATTTTTCCGGATAGCGGATGGTTTGGATATTCACGTAATGGCGGACATGCATGATCTCCTGCTGTATCGTGCAGTATTCCTGCCCGTTGTTCAGGCTGAACCTCAGAAAATCGCTGAGCGACCCCACCATCTCGGCAATCTTCACATCCTGGTTCATCAGCGCCAGCCAATGGATCGATGACAGCGTATTGTAGAGGAAATGCGGATTGATCTGTACCTGCAGCGCATGCATATCCGCCTCCTTCTTCAGCGACTCGTTCAGCTTCACTTCATCGGTAAGCTTCACGATCCGGGAGCTGAGCCGGTTATAACTGATAATAAGCTGCCCGACCTCGTCGACCGTCTTGACCGGCAGCGCCGGCAGCGGCTCTTCCGGGCTTGAGCTCTTGAGGAATTTCGTTAAGACGGACAGAGGATTCGTAATCTTCTGGATCAGGAAAAGAACCAGAACAATGGCGAGCAGGATGGCCACCGTGACCGCAACCGCCGTCAATTTGATGAAATACTGGTTCTGGGAGCGGTATTCCTGCGAGGGAATGATGCCGACGAGCTTCCAGTTCACGCTGGACATTTTCTTATAGAGAATGGTCTTCTTGCTGCTTCCCTCGCCATAGTCAATATTGCCGCTGAGCCCCTCGAACTCTCCAATCGCAGGATAATAATCCGCCAGCGTCAAATTGGTCTCCATATCCGGCGGACCGGCGATAATCCGGTTATTCTCGTCAAGAAGAAGGACGAATCCGGTCTTCTCCAGGACGGCCTGCCGGAACTGATTGGCAATGACGCCCTGATCCAGATTGATCTGCAGATTCCCGATCGGCTTGTATTTATCCGTGCTCCGAATCGGCCTGGCCAGCGTGATGACCTTCCTGACGCCTTCAAAGGTCCACTGCCGGTGAACGAAGGACCACCATTTGGGATGGTGTTCGTAATAATCGGGAACCATTTCGGTAATATTCCGGAACTCGGAGCGTACCAAGGATTTATGCGAAATCGCATCTTTGCTGCCGAGCGGTTCAACGATGATGTTGGCGATATAATCTTTGGAAAAGGCCAGGTTCGTCAAAAAATTAATAACCGTCGTCTGCTGAACGTAGTTGCTCTGCTCGGTCTTCAGATAGGCCTGAACACCGGTATGCCCGATGAGAAACAGCGAGATATTCTCCACGTCCTTGACCATCGTATCCAGGTAAGCTTCCAGCTGTCGGAGCGTATTCATCCCCGTAATTTTGGCCTTCTCTTCGGTCAGGCTTTTGGCTATGTTAAAAGAGAAAATACCCAGAAACAGCAGCGGCACCAGCGTAGCGATAATGATAAGCAACGACAATTTATGCTTTAGCGATTTCCCAAGCCATTGCTGCATACATACACCCCGTTCAAAGTCCCTATGATATGGGCTTGTTATATTACTTAACATTGAATGCGTTTACTTCAAAATCAATCTCCATTCTTCGCTAAAATGTGTCAGGTTTATTAACTATCTTAGAGGAATCTTAAGACTCAAGTAAATGGTAATAAAGTCCTACAAGAAGGGATAAAATCTTCTTGAGGCAAATGGTGAACGCTCCATTTCGGCGATCGGCTACGGAGATGTAAACGGCGTTGAAATCCATAAAAGCACAGCACAAAAAGGGCGCCGCAGCGCCCATCACATTCGGTATTCACATCATCCGACCGAAACCTTCCGCTTCTAACCCATGTTGATCACATCCTGCCGGAATGCGTTTATGTGTAGTCCTAAAGTTTTATGATAAAAAACCGTTATTGCCCTCGCTCTTCCAAACGACGATATTCCATCTCATCCACCTCAAACCGGTTGAACTCTTCATTAAATCGGTATGTGATTCGGAGATCCCCGGCAAAACCAGCCGGGCTCATGCTTCCTGCCGCTTCCGTAAGAAGCCGTCCTTCCGCCAAACGATGTCTGACAACGGCTCCGAAGCCAAGCTTATCAAATAGATAGCTTTTATCTTCGGAATCGTCCTTGAACTTTTGGACGCTTTCCTTTCCGTTAACCGTAACCTTAACCGTAAAGTAATCCGCATACTTCTGGATGCTGGACTGCACATGGCTCGATACGGCCTGCTCCAGCGATTCGATCGGGATTTCCTCCAGAGACCCGGCGTCCACTACATGCATCTCCCCCACGTATAGACCGGTGCCCGTCCCGTCCACGTAGAACACAACAACATCCGGCTTGCCATCGCCTGTGACATCCTGGTAATGAATGACGGGTTTACGCGTAGCCTCTCCTCCATCCCAGTCCTTAAAGACCCGCTTCCTACCTTCTACCTCGACCACCATGCCCTCATATCTGCCATATTTCGATGCGCTGATCGGATACAGCTTCACATTGCTGTTCTCCTCCGCCGTCAACAGGTCAACCTCCGGCGTATAAATGTAAACCATGCCATCCTTCGTATCCAAGCGGACTTCCGCATTGTACAGCTCCGTCATGAATCGGGCGGGAACCATGACGCGACCATCCATAAGCTGCACGGGAACGGACAGGGCGTAGGTCTTCTCTTTTCCCTCGGCAACGTCGCTTCCCATTTTCAAGGTGACTTGGTCGGTGCCCGTGTTAACGGTTAGCGTCTTACTCTTGTTATTCCAGCGGAGCCCCATAGGCTTCAAGTATTCCTTGACCGTGTTCAGGGGGACCAGCACTGTGCCGTTCACGATGACGGGTTTGACATCCGGCGTCATTACATAATGATTGACGTTTAAAAATTCCAAGTCCTTCTTGTGCGCGGCCTGGGCCTGTACCGCCGTACTTAACAGCATCGCGGCCGCTATGGCGCCGCTTGCAGCCATTTTCGTCCATTTCCGGGTTATCATGTTCGCTAATCTCCTTGGCTTGTAATATTCAGTAATGCATCTATAACTAAGACGCAAGGTGAACGCAATTGGTTCGTGCATATCCATGAAAAATGACGAAAAACGTCTCCATTTCAATTTTTTCGATCATCGTCAGTAAAAATTGCCGCTTTTAAACTTAAATTCATGACCACATTCCAGATGATATGTTAGAATCAGAAATGATTGTTATAATATGGAATGCGCTTAACTCAAGGTTAATGCCATTCATTCGGGATACCAACGATAAGTATGTCATGGATCGGGCACGAACTCACCTGTATCCGAGCTCCGAGCTTCAGCGGGGAGTTAAGCCATCGCCTGGTCTTAAGGATACGACAGCTAGAATCTTCGATACGATTCGTAAAACAGTACCTTGAAGGGAGGTGAGCTCCTTGAACCAAGGGATATCCTTTATCGGCATGTTTTCCATGCTTAGCATTATCGTATACGGGCTATTCGCACTTCTCGGTTTATATGCTTTGTATCTCCTCATCAAATTGATGATCCGGGCCATAACCGCGCTTGAACTCTACATCGACGAGAAACGCAACCGACGGCTGTAAGGCAAACTTCGGATAAACCGAGGTTGAAACCACGGAACATCCTATGGTAAAGTCTAGGCAACCAGAAATGAAAGGGTGAACCCAAAGCCAATGATCTACTAATCCTGTCCCAAGCATTTGGAAAACACTTCGATTTCACGATACGAGGTTTTCGGGATAGGATTCGTGCGGCTTTTTTTATATGTGACGGGTGGATGTTTGAGACTTCTTCATGTAGAGTCCGCATCTTCTTTGTTCGTATTCGCCTCCTATTCCGAAATCTCGGAGTGGGAGGTTTTTTACTATTTTATCAACACCTATTGAGAGACTAGAGATTACCGATGACAGGAATTCATCCAAGCATCCACAGGAGAGCCTTCCCCAATCTGGGAAATCCGAACGCGAGATTTGAACACGCTCAATCTAATGAAGAATCCGCTTTAAGCATCCTAACAACTTCTACAAGGAGGCATGTTTGCATGCAGATCACGGTACAGGAGTACAAGATAGCGAACCGGGAGTCGGGACCTTATGGTATTGCGGCAGGACGAGACGGGGCCATCTGGTTCACGGAGCAAAAAGGAAACCGGATCGGACGAATCACCAAGGGAGGGGATATGCGTACTTTCGATGTCCCGACGCCGGATGCGGGGGTCATGTCCATCCTCTCTGCCCCTAACGGTGACCTCTGGTTCACGGAGTACAAAGCGAATAAAATCGGACGGATGACAACGGAAGGGATATTCACGGAATTTGAGCTGCCGGAAGCAGGCTCGTCTCCTTACGGCTTGACGGAAGGCCCGGATGGAGCCATATGGTTCACCCAGCTAATCGGCAATCGGATTGGCCGGATTACGCCGGCAGGCGTTATCACGGAATACGATTTGCCGCGCGCAGGCTCGTACCCTTCCTATATTACGGCCGGTCCGGACGGCGCGCTGTGGTTTACGGAAAACCAAAACAACTGCATCGGCCGGATTACGGTAGACGGGGAGATCACCGAGTACCGGATTCCAACCGAACAATCAGGGCCTGTCGGCATCACGGCAGGTGGCGATGGCGCCTTGTGGTTCGTTCAAATCAACGGTAATCAAATCGGACGGATCACGACGGCCGGGGAGATTACGGAATTCAAGCTCCCGACCGGGAATGCCAGACCCCATGCCATCGCGGCGGGAGCTCGCGAAGATTTATGGTTTACGGAGTGGGGAGCCAACCGGATCGGACGAATAACATGTACCGGGGACATTACCGAGTATCCGATCCCCACCCCCTCAGCCGAGCCTCACGGCATTGCCGTGGATTCCGGCGGCGAGGTATGGTTCGCCGAGGAATGCGACCAAGTCGGCCGTTTCATCGTTCAATATGAGGATTCCTGATCGAACGCTCTACTCCGAAAAGCCCGTGCAGCCTGCTGCCGGGCTTTTCCAGCGCGAAGCTGCTCCGGCTGGTTTCTTCATCTAGGGGAATGTGATAGATTAAATGGATACTCAGAATTATTTCTCTTAGGAGACCGTCCGATGATGAACCCAAACTTAACTTTAGATGATCTGCAGTGGCAAACGCTCATTCAGCAAACTGCCGGTTATTTCAGCGATTTGACCATTAAACGGGGATTTCAATATTACAAGCAGGGCCGTGTCCACGCAAGCGAAAAGGCGGATGCGTCCGGTGTGATCGAGGCTTCCGTGGATGGAACGGAAACCTACCGCATCAGGCTTCAGCTGCATTCCCTGAGCGACAGCGAATGCAGCTGTCCCGTTAACGAGGGCTGCAAGCATATGGTGGCCGTTCTGCTTGACTATGCCCAGCTTCAGGGCCGATCCATCCATGCTTTGGTTAATGCGCATTCCACTACGTATGCCGCATCTTCTTCGTATGACCGAAGCGAGTCCGGTTTGAGCCAAGGCCATGAACGCCCGCCTGCCGGAGTTTCGAAATGGAGAGTCAAGGCCGACCATTTGCCCGAGCTGCCGATCTCCGCATGGCATGAACTGTTCGAGGTTTGCACGGCTTCGCTGGGAGCTAATACGCAGAATTCGTTTTACGCCAAAAACGCGCTGGCTTCCCTCCATCACATTAAACCGCCGCTGCCGCTGGATATGGATCCGTTATACGAGCTCCATGCCCATCTCTTCATTCTCGAGAAGCTGGTCAAGCAGCCAGCCAGTGCCTGGAATGCCTCAGGCTCTTACATCGGCTATCATACGCAGGTAGCAGCGGATCATATCCTGGCCAGAATCGAGCGAATCCTTCATGAAGGGCTTGTGGACGGCGAACACGAAGAGGCATTCGGACAGCGGCTGACCGAGACGATTTCGTTTGTCCGGCGGAGCATGCTAAGCGAACCGCGGAACCGTAAATTTTACGCCCAGGTCTATATGCAGCTCTGGATGCACTGGATTCATCCGTTGGCGAAAAAAAACGACGGCTTGATCAAGGAGGAATTGGAGCAGCTGCAGGCAGCCGAATCGGAGCTCGGCAGCAGCCTTTCGCGCGCCTCATGGTATACGGCGCAGAGCTTAATGTCCTTCTATCTCGGGGAAGACGCATCGTCCTGGGACCTGATCAGGGCAGCGGACAAGGTCAGCAGCCTGCCCCCGGCTTCCGTCCTGGGCTTCTTCGACATGCTGCATTCGGGACGAGACTGGGGCCGCTTGGCCCGCTGGCTCCCGGAGATCGGCCCGCTGCTTGGCAGTCACCGCAACGAGCACCTCAGCAGCTATCAATTCTACTGGGATGCCGTCATAGAGCACCTGCCCGGGGAAGCGGAACGGATGTGGAGCAGTCTTGCCGACATGCTCCCTTATTCGAAGGACATCTATCAGAATGCCTTGATCACGCACGGCAGATGGCGGGAATGGATCGACTATCAATTAAGCACAGGCCGGGAGCCGCTGGAGCTCCGGGTCAGCGAGCTCGCGCCCATCGAGAAGAATGCGCCCGAGCTGCTGCTGCCTTTTTACCATCAGGCCGTCGAACGATATATCCTTCACAAGAACCGAGCCGGCTACAAAGCAGCCGTCAAGCTGCTCAAACGGCTGGCTAAGTTATATAAAAAGCTCAAACAGCAGGAGCGCTGGGATTCGTTCATTATTTCCTTATCCGTACGCAACAGCCGGCTTCGCGCATTCCAGGAAGAGCTTCGGAGAGGAAAGCTGATATCATGAGCAGATACACGGAAACCATCACGGTCCATATGGCATTAAGCGAATACGGAGATGCCGTGATATACGGCTCTACCGTCATGCGTGGTTACGTATCCGGACAATACTTGAAGCACCGTTTATTCGCTTGGCATGAAGCCTCCTTCTACGGAACAGAGCTTATCGTCCAATCCGTTCAGGATATGGAAGTCATCATCTTGCCTTCCGAGCAAGTCATACCGTTCTTCGCGGACGGCCGGCTGCTCGAACACATCGAATGGGTTTGGGACGAGGATTGCCTTCCCTTCATTGAACTTGCGACTTCGCTGGCAGCCTGCATTCAGGATAAGCAGTACGCGCCCAGCTTGAGCGCCTTCAAGAATGGCAAGCTGCAATGGATCTGGGATACGGAGGCTTTCTCAGCCGAAGAGCAGGCCCGCCTCTCCGTCTTGATTGAAGACGAGATATGGAATGAAGGCTTGCGCGCCGCGTTCTCCGCCGCCGTTCAAGAACAGTGGTACGGCAGCGAAGAAGCCGCGGCTGACCTGCGCAGGGAGTATCCCCTGCTGTTCTCGCCGAGCCGTACCGCGGCCGAAGGCATGGATGACAAGTCCTGGCTGATTGCCATCGGATGGCGGCCGGATACCGCTCCGTTCCGCCCCCTGCTGCAATTGCTGGAGCCGGACGAAGAAGAAGCCGAGTGGCGTCTTCGGCTCGTATTGCAGGACAAGCTGGACGCGGCGGCGCTTGCAGCCGTTCGTCTGGCCGAAGACGGGCAGGCATACGGATCGTGGCCGGAGACATGGACCGCCCATATCAAGGAGCGGGCCGCCGGCTGGCTCCAAGGTTTGCGGGCAGCCCTGCCGGCCCGGGTGCTTCACGCTCCGGCTGAAGACATGCTCGGCGCCCCGCTGTCCGACGAGGCCGCGTGGCAGTTCCTGACCGTCGACAGCCAGCGGCTGCTCCAGTCCGGCTGGCTGGTGCTGCTTCCGGCTTGGTGGGAAGCCGCCAGCAGGAAGAAGCCCAAGCTGCGGGCGAAGGTCCGCTCCGGCGAAGGCGAGAGCGCGGAACGAAGCAACGGCGGGTCCCTGTTCGGCTTGGATGCGCTGGTCAATTTCGATTGGCGCATCGCCATCGGCGAAACTACCCTTTCCGAAGCGGAATTCGCCGAGCTTGTTGCCCGGAACGAACGACTGGTGCGGTTCCGGGGCCAGTGGATTCCGCTCGATCCCGCTCTGGTCGCCCAAATCCGCCAGATGATGGCGGGCGTAGACCGTGAGGAAGGCCTGTCGTTTCAGGATATTCTGCACTTGCATCTGCTCGGGAACAGCGATGAGACGGAGCAGGTTCATCAGGATGCGGAAGAAACGCGGGATCCGGAACGGATCAAACTGGAAGTGGAGCTGAACGAGCATCTCGTGAAGCTCATCGGCCAACTCGGCCGGCAAAGCGAATGGCCGAGCCTCCCTGTCCCCACCGGTCTGAAAGCCGAGCTCCGGTCGTACCAGCATGACGGCTTTGCCTGGCTTGCTTTTTTGCGGCGTTACGGGCTCGGTGCATGCCTTGCCGACGACATGGGCCTTGGCAAAACGGTGCAATTTATCGCCTACCTGCTGCACGTGAAGGAGACGACGATGGAGCGGGAAGAGAGACGCCTCCCTTCCCTGCTGATCTGTCCGACCTCGGTGCTTGGGAATTGGCAGAAGGAGCTTGAACGGTTCGCCCCGTCGCTCCGGGTCATGCTGCACTACGGCGGGAAGCGCAGCAGCAGCGAGGATTTCTATCATGAGGCTTACCAAGCGGACATTATTCTTACTTCCTATGCGACGGCAACGCTCGATCAAGAGATGTTAAGAGACATGAGATGGGAAACGATCGGCATCGACGAGGCCCAGAACATCAAGAATGCCGACACCAAGCAATCCGCCGCCGTGCGAAGCTTCCCGGCAAGGCACCGCGTTGCGCTGACCGGTACACCGATTGAGAACCGGCTGTCCGAGCTGTGGTCCATCTATGACTTCATCAACCCCGGATATCTCGGCAGCCTGCGGGCATTCAATCTCCGGTTCATCCAGGCCATCGAAAAAGACAAGAACGAGCAGCGCACGGCCGATCTTCAGAAGCTGATCAAGCCCTTCATGCTCCGCCGCAAGAAAAAAGATCCGGCGATTCAGCTCGACCTGCCGGACAAGCACGAGATGAAGACCTATATCCATCTCACGGCCGAGCAAGGCGCGCTTTACGATCAGACCGTGAACAGCCTCCTGGAACGCATGCAAAAGCTCGAGGGCATCGAGCGCAAAGGCGCCATTCTGGCAGCTCTGACGCAGTTCAAGCAGCTCTGCGACCATCCGGCTCTGCTGACGAAGGAGCCGCTCCCGGAACTGCCGGGAGGCGGCGGCTTGCTTGACACCGAGGCCGTGGTCAACCGGTCGGCCAAGCTGGAGCGGCTGCTGTCCATGGTGAAGGAGCTGCGGGACGAGGGCGAACGCTGCCTGATCTTCACCCAGTATATCGGCATGGGCGAGATGATGCGGCAGGTGCTGCATCAGGAGCTTGGTGAGCCGGTGCTGTACTTGAACGGCAGCACGCCGAAGGGGACGCGCGATCGCATGATCGAGCAGTTCCAATCCCGGACGCTCCCGCCCGAAGAGCAACCGAACGTCATGATTCTCTCGATCAAGGCCGGCGGCGTCGGCCTGAATCTGACCGCGGCGAATCACGTGTTCCACTTCGACCGCTGGTGGAACCCCGCCGTGGAGAATCAGGCTACCGACCGGGCCTATCGGATGGGGCAGACCAAGGACGTCCAAGTGTACAAGTTCATCTCCATGGGAACGCTCGAAGAGCGGATCGATGAGATGCTGGAGAGCAAGCAGCAGCTGAGCGATCAGGTTATTGCAAGCAGCGAGGGCTGGATTACCGAGCTGTCTACCGATGAGCTGAAGGATCTGTTCACGCTGCGGCGCGATTGGGCGTAATCGCTCTGTCAAGGAGTGAGCTGTTAGGCGATTGTGAACCATCGGTCCCGTTGGAGCACAGCGCGGAATGCCTGTGGAACTCCTAGATGGCCCAGGTCTCGCTCTTAACGACGATATCGTTGAATAGCAGAAAGCCCCGTGTGTGGACACGGGGCTTTTGTTATGCGGAGGAGTGGACGGTTGACGAGCTGCGAGAAGATTTACATTGCTACGCGTTTGAAGCTTGTACGACAGGGCGATGTTTTCTATTAACGGACACAGAATACGCTATTAAGCCAAAACCCACTATTCTGAAACACGAACCGGACTGTGAGTCCGTTATTTGCTCCAAAATATGATAAATATGCAGGATATGAGCCCCATAACGGATCTAGTGTCCGATAAAGTTGTAATTAGGGCATAATCTCGCCATATAACGGAACTGGAGTCCGATAGGTCGGAACAACAAGTAGTTAGGCTGCATTAAGAACGGTAAGTACCGGCACGGAGTCAGGAATTACTGGTGCAGCAAGTGCAAAATGCACAGGATCCATTACTTCTGGCCAATAAGTACCATCAGTATCGCAATCCGTCACATCGAGCACCAAGCGCAAACGGCACGGAGCCCAATTACTTTGGCACAACAAGTGTATCCCGCATCCGTTACCTCTGGCGCAACAAGTGCTCCCCCGCTACCTCCGATCACTCCTCCATCAGCTGCCGCAGCTTCGCTTCCGTAGTCGTGTCGGGAGCTGGCGTATAAATGCTGCATCGCAGGTCATCATTTCCGTACACTTTGAGCGACGTGAGCTCATATACCATTTTCCCGGCCTTGGCATGCCGGAATTCCAGATGCACCTCCGGGGCGTAGCTAACCTGGCTCTGCTCCCACATGCGGTTGAAGTCCGGATGCCCGTTCTTCATTTCCTCCAAAAAATGGTCATACCATTCATCCTCGACATATTGACCGTAATAGCTTCGGAACATCGACAGGAAGCCGCTGGCAAACTGCTCCCAGTTCACCGCCAGCCGCTGGAATTCCCTGCGGGTAAAGAGCAGCCGGATCATGTTCCGCTCCTCGGGCGGGATCCGGTCAAAATCTAGAAACACGTACGCAGCCGCGCGGTTCCACCCCACGATATTGCACTTCCGATCGGATATCATGACGGGACAATATTTTAGCTCGGTGATGATTTTTTGTAGGGACGGGCTGATCTGCACCGCTTCGTGTTTGACCGTATACGGCTCCGCCCCGCTCTCCAGCGCCAGGGAGTACAGATATCTGCGCTCGTCCGCATTCAGCTGCAGCGCACTTGCGACGCAGTCCAGCACGGATGATGATACCTGGATGTCACGCCCCTGCTCGAGCCAAGTGTACCAAGTGGTACTGACGCCGGCCAGCTGGGCGACCTCCTCCCTGCGCAAGCCCGGTGTTCTCCTCCGGGTACCGGGCGGCAGCCCGACGGACTCGGGAGAGATTTTGGCACGCTGCCCTTTCAGAAAAGCGGACAACGCTTGCAGCCTAACCTGGGAATTCATCTATCATCCTCCTTCCTTCAACAAGGATAGCAGTTTTTATACTAGGATAAACGGTATCTTGTAATAGGATACTACACGTGACATTATAACCTTAAGATTGACAAGTTATAAAGTCGTAAGGAGGCTGTTCATCCATGGAAAGAGTCGTTATCACCGGTATGGGCGTCATATCGCCGCTGGGCCATGATGTGGATACGTTCTGGTCCCGGCTTGTGCGGGGAGAGTCCGGTATTGCATATATAGAACATTTGGACACATCAAGACAAAAGGTACAAATAGCAGGCGCCGTGAAGGAGTTTGACGCAAACGCGCTGTTCGGCGCTAAGGAAGCCCGGCGGTTGGACCGCTTCTGCCAGTTTGCGCTGGCTGCGGCGGATCAAGCGATAAGCCAGTCGGGCCTTGATCTTGATCAGATCGATCATGAGCGCATGGGGGTCTACGTCGGCTCCGGCATCGGCGGCATCCAAACCCTGATGAATCAGAGCGGCACGCTGTCGTCGCGGGGTCCCGAGCGGGTCAGTCCTACCCTGGTTCCCATGATGATTCCCAATATGGCGGCCGCGCTCATCAGCATTAAATACAAGGCGCTGGGCTCCACGCTGGCACCGGTTACGGCATGTTCGATCGGCAATACGGCGATCGGCGAGGCTTTCTTTAACATCCAAGCCGGCCGGTCCGACATCATTATCGCGGGCGGATCCGAAGCCGCATTGACCGACATCTCGCTGGCCAGCTTTGCGAATGCCACCGCCCTGTCCTCCCGCAACGAGGAACCGGGACGCGCCAGCCGCCCATTCGATGCGGACCGCGATGGATTCGTCATGGCGGAAGGGGCCGGCATCCTCGTCCTGGAGTCGCTCTCCCATGCCCTAGGCAGAGGCGCCGGCATACTGGGCGAGGTTATCGGTTACGGTGCCAGCTCGGATGCCTTTCATATGGTCGCCACGCCGGAAGACGGCAACGGCGCGGCACGTGCGATGAAGCTGGCGCTGGCCGAAGCGAACCTCTCCCCGGCCGACGTGGATGTCATCAGCGCCCATGCCACCAGCACGGTCATCGGTGACCGTTCGGAGACGGCGGCCATCAAGCAGGTATTTGGCGAGGAGGCGTACCGCATCCCGGTAACAGCCAACAAGTCGATGACCGGACACATGCTGGGCGCATCCGGCGGCGCGGAGGCCATTGCCCTCGTGAAATCCCTGCAAGAAGGCATCATACCACCGACGATCAATCTCGATCATGCCGATCCAACCTGCGATTTGGACTATGTGCCCAACGAGGCGAGAAGCGCCAAGCTCCGCATCGGCATGTCGAATTCCTTCGGCTTCGGCGGACATAATTCGGCAATTATATTAAAGAGATATGAGAACGAATAACCATGAGTCTACAAGACCCCAGTTGAACTGGGGTCTTTTTCTTGTTGCGATAATGGGAGAATGGGCTGAATAATGGACAGAAACAGAAACAACGGCTTTTTTAAATTTTTTTCGCAGAATCAAACTTTTTGGAAGACTCGCACGTCTTGCTTCCGTAAGTCAGTTGCAATTGATGGTTACCCGCGCGGGCCCAAAGGAGTGTCATATTTACATGAGAGGCGGCCGGAAGCTTGAGAGGCTTCTTATCCAATGCATAACTGAAAACCAGGACAGCGCCTACCGGCTGGCGTACAGTTACGTCAGAAATAAAGAGGATGCCCTCGATATCGTTCAGGACGCGATCCACAAAGCATTTTTATCCATGGAAAAGCTGAAGCAGACGGGTTCACTAAAAAGCTGGTTTTTCCGAATTATTGTCACAACCTCCCTGGATCTCATTCGAAAACAGAAAAAAGTCCGCGTCATGGACGACGAGAACCTGGAGTTCATATTACCCGGCAGTCATGACCACTATCCGAATCTGGATCTGGCCCAGTCCCTGGAGGATCTGCCTGACAAGTATCGGCTCGTCATTATTCTCCGGTTTTTCGAAGATATGAAGATTGACGAAATTGCCGAGGTGCTCCATGAGAATGTGAGCACGGTGAAAACGAGGCTATACCAAGGACTGCAGAGACTGCGGGTGAACCTAAGCGAGGAAGACCAAGAGGAGGCACAACGATAATGCATGACAAGCTGAATAGGATGAAGGAGCAGTACGAGAGCACTCCTATTCCCGACGAACTAAGCTCGGTGGTTAACAAGACCATCGCAGCCAGACGAACAAAAAATAGAGCGCTGCCCTGGCTCGCCGGCGTGGCTGCTGCATGCGCACTGCTGTTTGCCGGCGTGAACGCAAGTCCCGCTTTCGCCAAGGCCATGTCCGATGTGCCCGTTCTGGGCGAGATCGTCAAGGTGATGACCATTCGCGAATATGCCGAGCAGGACGGCAGCACGGAGGTGCATATCGAAACGCCCGGCATTGCCAACCTGGGCAATCCGGAGCTTGAGCAAACGCTGAATAACAAATACCTGGAGGAGAACAAGAAGCTGTATGCGAACTTCAAAGACGAAGTCGCCCAGCTAAATCACGAAGGCGGCGGGCATCTCAGCCTCGATAGCGGTTATGAAGTCGTCACCGACAATGAACAGCTGCTGACGCTTTCCCGCTACGTCGTAGAATCGGCCGGAGGCTCCGCCGAGTCCAGGCAATACGATACGATCGACAAGATCAACCATTTGGTGATCACACTGCCAAGCCTGTTCAAGGATGATACCTATATCCAGGTCATCAGCGACAATATCAAGGAGCAAATGCGCAGGCAGATGCAGGATAATCCCGAAATCACCTACTGGGTAGAGCAGCCTGGCGTCGAATCCGATGTACCGGAGGATCAATTCCAATCGATCGCCAAGGATCACAATTTCTATATTGATAACAATGGCAAACTGGTCATCAGCTTCAACGAATACGACGTGGCTCCCGGCTATATGGGCGTCGTGGAATTTACGATCCCTACGGAGGCCATTGCGGATCAGCTCGTCAGCAACGAATACATTCGATAGATCCGCCGTCCATCACCAACATACGAATGCAGATCGTTCCTCCTATCCCTTTTGCCCCGGATTTTTTGTTGAAACTTTATGAGTTCGTGGGAAACCGGAGGATAAGGAGACCGCTTCGCTTCTCCAGAACTTCTGTCTTCTCACTTTAAAGATATCAAACCTAACCCTGGAGGTAATCACGATGAAAACAATCAAGCATACAAGCCCACTGGCCAAAACACTCGCGGCTGCCGGATTAGCGGGCGTCCTGATGATATCCGCTTCGGGGCTGCCGTCCGCTCATGTCCATGCCGAAACCAAAACTGCAGCGAGCACCGATCAGGTGAAGGCTCCGACCGCTGCCCCGCAACGGGTAACGTTCAAAACATTGCAATCCAAGGAAAAATGGCTCGAAACGGATATCAAGATTCCTGTATTCCAAGGTCTGGCTGACACCAAGTACCAAGATCAGCTGAATGACATCATCGAATCCCATGCTTCCAAGGATATTGCCAAATGGGAGAAGGAGGCTTCCGAGGCTGCGGCAAATGCGGAACAGAACGGCTACACCATGCATCCTTATCAGCTGACGATCACCTATGAGCTTACATCGGATGGCACGGACGACAGCCTGATCTCCCTCAAGGTCATCACGGAAGGCATGGGAATGAACAATGGCGATCCCCGCGTGGATACGTATAACTTCATGAACGAAGCCGAAGCCCGGCGCGTGACGCTGGAGGACCTGTTCGGGAAGAATTACAAATCGATCGTGGATACGGCGGTCAAAACCGCGATTGCCGCGGATCAGGACCATTACTTCGCGAACGAAGACGGATTCCAGGGCATTGATGCCGAACAATCCTTCTACGTCGCGGACGGAACAGCCTATATCGTATTCCAAAAATACAGCATCGCCCCAGGAGCCACGGGAACGCCGGAGTTTGCCGTGAAGCTGCCGGGTACAGCACCCGAAGAAAAGCCCGTTTTCGCTGTCTTGAAGCCAGGCGCTTACTACAAGGATAACAACGGCAAGATGATGGTTCCCGCGGCCCGCGTGCTGCGTCAGCTCCGCTTCGATGTCAAGTGGAACGGCAAGAGCAAAACTGTGGAAATCTCCAAAGGTGCCATCTGGAGCGCGGTGAAGCTGAACAAGGATGCGTACGCTTTTGGCAAAATGGCTCCGCGCCCGCTAGGCGCGTCTCCTGCAATGAAAGACGGCCATGTTTATGTTCCGCTCGCTTTCCTCACGGACATTCTGCAGCTGCAGGCTGATCAAAGCCAACATGGCGAGATTACGGTGACAGCAGCACAATAGCTATTTTCCACGCAATCAGATCGTTTCTGCTTTCCATAAAGAGCTGGCAAAGTCGGGACAACAGCACATCAGCATGGCGGCAACAAAAGAGGCCTCTCCAACACGGAGACGGCCTCTTCTTATATCAATGATAGGGAGAATTGCCTTACGCGGCCTTCAGTACCCCGTTTTCTGCAATGTATGGGTCAACAATACCCCTCCGCCAAGGCTTCTCCAGCCCTGCCGCCCCATTCATCGTCCATCAAAAATCGGGCTTGGACATACTCTCCTTCACGCACGAAAGTCAGACGGTAATACACCTCTTCATCCTCGCAAATCTCAAAATACAAGGCATACCGCCCTTCTTGCAGCGGAAGCTCAATGACGGCGTCCGACATGACGGACAACAGCTCCAGCTTGCCGGGATCCAGAACATCAAACGGTACGACCATTCGGCGCTGCGCGTTCGGGTCTTCCGTGAACGACTCTGTCAAGGCCAGCTTCACCCAAGCGCCGAAGGCATCGTCCGGAATCGGATCAAAGGTCAGATACCCGGGATGAATGACAGCGCCCTGCTTGATATTGATTTCCCCCCACTGGCACAGCTCCTCGTCAAAATCCCGCGAGCGGACTTGAATTTGATGGTGCGAGATGGTGAGATCCACCTCTTGGGTCATTTTTGTATGCTGCATTGTTCCGCACCTCGTTTTAAAAAATTTCTATTTAAGCTGCTCTATATGGATCGTGGCCAGCCTGCGCTCCTTATCCACCTGAACCCGCATGCTGATGCCCAGCTTCTCCTCGAACAATCGGGTGACATTCAGATACTTATCCACCACCACACCAGACCCTCCTTGGCCGTTGGAGCGCGTCATGCCTGCGGTGATAATCTCCTTCACCATATCCCCGTCCGCTTTGGCTGCCGGGTCGTATGTAAATAGGGGCTCTTTACGGTCATTATAAAAGATGATGTCCTGCCGATATTCCTTTGCGTTCACATACTCTTTCCGGGTCTCGATATAGTCGTTCTCCAGATGGTCATACTGGACCCTCCCCGCCAAGAACGGATTGTCCTCCGAAGCCTCCACCTCGAACTGCCCATACGCCAATTGATACAGCATGTTGAGGTCCGACCCTTCCAGTCTGTAATACAGCGGGCGCAGCTCCCCCTTCTTATCGGTCGCGGCGAAGCCAGCCAGCAGCGGCCAAGCATCCACCTGTTCACCATCCACATCAACGGCGAGCTGGTATTTAGTCAAGACCACTTCATTCTGAAAAAGTCCATACGTGCGCGCAATAAAATAACCGGGTGTCAACAACACGGCCGCCACCAGGAGGATGATTCCCCAGAGGACCCGTCTGTTGTTCATGCTGTCACCTCCCCTCGCCGGTTCTTCATCCGACTCCTAACGTACCGCCTTTAGGCAAGGTTATGGGCATTAGGAGTGGTTCTATGTCTTCTGCTTCAATTAGTAGTCCACTTCTTCAATGTCGGTGCGCAGATTGCGGTTGGACGCCTGAAGCAGCTCCGTGAAGGAAGGCGCGATATAGTACACAAAATCAGGATCATGCACGTACATGATGATCTGCCCGGACGTTCCCGGCTCAGCCGGATCAAAATCCAGCATCAGATACAATGAGCCGCCCGCCATCGTGGCAAACGGATACCATGCCTTGTGGAACAGGTACGGTTTAATTTCCGGATCCAGCCGCTGTACCTCCTCTGGACCGTAGTACGCATCGAGCCGTTCGTCCCGTTCGCAGAAATATGATTTGACTTCCCTCATCTCATCCAGGCTCATCAGATAGAACGGGGTGTATTCGCCATCTCCCTCGTTACCGGGATAGAGCACGTGAAATGCGTATCCGCTGCCGTCCTTCTTGCTGTAGAACGAACGGAAATCCTCCGGCAAAGCGATCCCGAACTCCTCTTCAAATTGCTTCAAGCGATCCGAGGGCGCTCCCTCCAATTGTTTATACTCGCCCAGCAGATCCCGAAGATCTTCAGCCACCTTCTCCTCCAGCAGCTGCTCCAGCTCGGTCATCAGACCATCGATGACAGCATTCATATAAACATCCCCTCCGTTTACAGCATGTCCGCTCATTCCAAGCGGCACGCTTTCCCTTTACTAAAAAGTATATAGAACCCGCCCTAATGAAAACAACATGTCCAGCGGCATGCAAAAAAAGGGACAAAATCCCTGTTGAGATGTCCGATTTTGTTCTTTTATGAAAAAGCCCCGGGTATTTTCGCTTCCGGCTGCTGCGCTTGTCATCCATACATAAAAGGCCGATAATGGAAGCAGATTTCGATCACGAAGATCACTTGGCGATGGGGAGGCTATACTATGGAATACGTCTACTTGGGAAGAACCGGACTTGAAGTATCCCGCTTCTGTCTGGGAACCATGACTTACGGAGATTGGGATTTGGATGAGAAGACCTCGCTCGGCATTATCGACAGGGTGCTGGATTCGGGGATTAATTTTATCGATACGGCAGATACCTATGGCAAGGGTACGAGCGAAGAAATTATAGGCAAAGCCCTTCAAGGACGAAGAGACCGGGTGATTGTCGCAACCAAATTCAAGGTACGGACCGCCGACGGACCGAACGGAGAAGGCGCCAGCCGTTACCGCATCATGAGACAGGTCGAGGCCAGCCTGAAACGGTTGAATACGGATTACATCGACCTCTACCAAGTGCATAGACCGGATCCTCATACCCCGCTGGACGAGACGCTGCGCGCGCTCGATGATCTGGTTGCCCAAGGTAAGGTACGATATATCGGCTGCTCGAACTTTGAGGCTTGGCGTATCGTCGAATCCCTGTGGACCAGCGAAAAAATGAACCTGGAGCGCTTCGTTACCAATCAGCCTTCATACAGCATCTTCAACCGATATATCGAGCAGGAAATCCTGCCGGCTTCACAGCGCCACGGCCTGGCTACGCTGGCCTACTCCCCGCTGGACGGCGGCTGGCTGTCCGGCAAATACCGGGCCGGGCAGCCGCTGCCGGTCAATTCGCGGGGCGAGCGCATGGACATGGATGCTCCCGGCAACCGTGCCAAGCTGGACAAGGTTGAATGGCTCGCCCGGCGTGCAGCGGACAAAGGGATCACGCTGGGGCAGTTCGCGCTCGCATGGCTGCTGCAGCGCGGCATCATTCCCGTCGTCGGCATCCGCAGCGAGCAGCAGCTTGCGGACAATCTGAATGCACTGAACGTGCAGCTGACCGAGGAAGACTTGAAGCTGGTGGACGAGGTGTCCCCAAGCCCATACCGGGACTTCTCCCAGGACGGCAGCTTCTGGTTCAATGAACCGCGTGCTTACCGGTTTAAGTGAGCTTGAACCGGACTCGTAAGGCATTAAGTCATCACCCAACCCAAAAAGCTATGTTCAACGCTGCACGCCCGGCATCGGTTCAATCGATTCCGGGCGTGCATGCTATGTGGCATCCACAAACTCCAGCCTTCCGAAACGCGAGGGCATATGGTAATTGACCTCTCCGGTGGGGCTCCAAGCCTGATATTCCCGGTTTCCTTGGTCGTCTTCGTCAATGCGGTAAAAGTTCACGTTCCAGCTTCGTCCCGCTTCCGGCGGATTCTGAAAGTTCTGCGCCGGAATGCGAATCTCGTAAACCAAATGTCCCTTCCCATCGTTCTCTACCGTGGTCAGAAGGCCGGTAAGGTCCCACTCGACATCGCTGTCCGTGATCGACTTTTGCCCATCGTTACGGATCCGCGCATCAAATACAACATTGTTCGGGCTCACCTCAAGCTCGATATATTCCAAGCCCTCTCCTGCTTCATCCATAAACAGCTCCACGACATCCTGCTCATACAGCGGGTCATCCCGATGCCGATACTCCGAGACGATATGGGAATCCCGGCAAACAAACTGCACGTAGAAGCATTCGGCGCTCCAGCAGGCGCGCACCTCCGTCGCTTCCTTCGCGGCAAGCCCGGTCACGGTGTCGCTCAGGGCCACAGCTTCATAGCGGCTCCAATCGACGCTTCCCCGATTCTCTCCCTGCTGAAGGTATATGGCGGGCTTGCATGGGTAAATAGCGGTATAACGCATGATCATCCCTCCGAAACATTTTCAATTGTAGTCATGATATCCTCTATGATAAGTCATACAGATTCGGTTCGCTATTCCGTGGTAAGAATAAAGAACATGAGGAAATCCCATCTTTTGTTCTATGCTCCCATAGTGAAAAGAAGCGCATGCTGTGCTACAATAATAAAATTGCAAACTCTAGGGAGGGTTATGGATTCGCCATGCTCATAATTGGTATCGCCGGCGGCACCGGATCGGGCAAAACAACGGTTGCCCGCTCTGTCATTGACCGTCTTGGTTCAGATAAAGTCACGTTTATTTCGCAGGATAACTATTACAAGGATCATAAAGAGCTCAGCTTCGAGGAACGCGAAGCGATTAACTATGATCATCCGTTCGCTTTTGACAACGAGCTGCTCGTCGAGCATCTCGGGATTTTAAAAAGCGGACAACCCGCTTTCGCACCGGTATATGATTTTACCGCCCATGCCCGCTTCACGGATCAGACCATCGAGCTGAAGCCGAACAACATCGTCATCATCGAAGGTCTGCATGTGCTGTCCGATGAGAATCTGCGCAAGCTGCTACACATTAAAGTGTTTGTGGATACCGATCCCGATGTGCGCCTGCTTCGCCGGGTCGTACGCGATATTGAGGACCGCGGCCGGACCATCCAGTCGATCCATAATCAATACCTGACAACCGTCAAGCCGATGCATGAGGCGTTCATCGAACCCTCCAAGAAATACGCCGACCTGATCATTCCCGAAGGCGGAGAGAATGAAGTCGGCATTCGCCTGCTTTCCATCTTGACCGAGAAATATTTGACCGGCGACCGCACGCTGTCGGGCGAATCATAAGACAAGCTTGTACGTCGGCCTTTAGGCATGTTGGCAGCATGAAAAAAGCCCGCGGATCTGTAATGACAGGTCAGCGGGCTTCTTGACGTGGTCCGTTCGCTTACGCGCTGGTAAGCCAGCCTGCGCGTATGCTTGCACTCTTCCGCTTCCGAGCGTGCTGCGGTCTGTGCGTTCTTGTTCTCTGGAATAAGCGTTCCCGATGTTTTTGTTCTCCGGATTGTTGCGTTATCCGCGTTTTCTGCGATTCCTGCGTTTACTGCTTTTCCTGCACTTTCAGCATTTCCAAGTCTCTGCGTCACCGGTCCTCTCAAAACATTCAGCTCCCGGCGCTTCAGCCGTCAAACGTGCGGATCGTAATCCGCAACCACGAGCACGTCCATATGCCTTGAGGATCGCAGCAGGCTCCTGATCCATTTCCGCCTGGAAAATAGCTTCCATCCGGCCATCTGCGGCTGGCCGATAATGATTTGGGTCGCCTTAACCTCGTCTGCTGCCGCGACCAATCGGCCAGGACAGGCGCATGCCGGCCCCCTTCTTACCGGCAGCATTGTGAAGGTGCCCCCAAGACGCTCCGTTAACGTCTGAAGCGTCGTCAGGCGCTGCTCGTCGTCATGAGACAAGCTGTGATGACCTTTCAGAGGGAATGCCACATACCAGGCCGCCTTCAGTCGATGGGCGATCCGGAAGCCGCGGCGAATGAGCCGCTCCGCTTGCGGCCCCCTGGCAACCACGACGTAGATAACCTCCTCGCGCCGCCACGGCCCCCGAAGCGAGCCGCTGCGCTGCCAGGACTCCAGCCTCTCGTCCACATCATCCGCAATTTCCCTTAAGGCAAGCTCTCTTAGGGCGATCAGGTTTCCCGTCTTGAAAAAATGGCTGAGCGCCTGATGAACCTTCTCCTTCGCATAAATGTTCCCGTCCTTCATCCGCTGCCGCAGCGACTCCGGCGTCACGTCGACGAGCTGAACCTCATCGGCCGATTGCAGGATATGATCCGGTATCGTCTCGCGGACTCGAACGCCTGTAATCTGCTCGACGGCATCATTCAAGCTCTCCAGATGCTGCACGTTCACGGTCGTGATGACGGAGATGCCGGCCGACAGAATATCCAGCACATCTTCATACCGTTTCTTGCGCTTGCTTCCGGGCACGTTCGTATGCGCCAGCTCATCCACGAGGACCACGTCCGGCCTCCGGCGAATGATCTCATCGGTATCCATCTCCTCAAGGCTCGATCCGCGGTAATCCACCCTTATTCGCGGGAGGGTCTCCAGATTGCCCACCTGGGACAGCGTATCCTTCCGGCCGTGCGTCTCCAGCAGACCGACGAGAACCGTCAACCCCTTCTTCAGCAGATCGTTGCCTTCCCGGAGCATCGCATAGGTCTTCCCTACGCCCGGGGCGGCGCCGATATATACCTTGAACCGTCCCCGCTTGACCTGCTCGATCTTCTGATCCAGCTCCTGTTCATTCAAGCGGTGAAACGATTCGGAAGAGAGCCGCTGCGGATGGAGCCGGGCCGGGATGATCCGCTCCCCGTCATGTTCCGCCCGATCCGCAACCGTAAAAATATCAATTCCGCGCGTTTTCTTGAGCAGATCCTGAATAATCGACCCCTGCCAAAGCTCTTGCACGCGCGTCTGCTTCGAATGGCCGAGCACAATGCGCGTAACGTGGTGCTCCAGCGCATACTGAACCAGCATGTCAGCGAGCTTCCTCCGGGAACGGAGGGGCAGCTCCTCCATTTTGGCGCCGATCCGCACCGCGAGCTTCATCATGGAGCGCTTGAAGGCGGCCTGTTCTTTGGTAAGCTCTACTCCCGGCTTCACAAACGTGACGGCCAACAGCTCGCCGTTTAATCGCTTCGCGATCTGCTGCCCGCGCCGCATATAGATGGACCCATTCCAATGGTATTGGGTCGACACCAGTATTCGCTCATCGGCTCCCGATGGGCCGATGAGCCCCTGTTCCTTGCGGTACCGCTCCAGCGAATGGCTGACGCCTTCGGCAACGAGGCGGAGCGTCAACTCCCGAAGTACGGCTAAATTGCCCTGTTTCCATATGCTCCCGCCTCCAATCAGGCCGCCTTGTGCCCGTTCCAGCATCGTTTCGGGCGTTACGTCAATAAGCATCACCTCGTCGGCGCTCTCCAGCGTATCAGCCGGTACCGTATGGCTGGCTTGAATGCCCGTCAGCTTGGAGGCAATGCCCTGCACGTCCTCCAGCTCATACACATTAACCGTCGTGATGACGCTGATTCCCCGGCTTAACAGGAATCGGATGTCACCCAGCCGTGTGGCATGCCGCGCTCCCTTCCGATTGCCATGGGCAAGCCCATCGACAAGCACCACCTCCGGGTTGCGCTGCATCAGCAGATCCAGATCAAGATCTTTCTTCTCCACGCTGTCCTCCATCCAATGAATGCTGGGCACCCGCTCCAGATCCCGGACCTGCTCCACCGTTTCCGGGCGCTGCATCGTGGATACCGCACATATGACGACATCGATGCCTTGCAGCCTCAAAGTCTGCCCTTCGCGAAGCATATGATAGGTTTTTCCCGATCCGCTCACGGCCCCGATATATACCTTGAGCCGTCCTTGATGGAGCTTGGAAATCGACCTTAAGAGCTCCTCCGGCGATTTTCTCCGAAAGGGATCCATGATCAGTTAAGAAGCTCTTGGAGACCCAGATTCAGCTTCAACACATTCACGCGAGGTTCACCGAATACGCCCAAATCCCGTCCCTCCGTATATTCCTTTACCAGCTGATCAAGCTCTGCTTCCGCAATTCCGGTCAGCTTGCTGATCCGCGGAATCTGAATGCTCGCAGCCTGCGGCGAAATGTGAGGATCCAATCCGGAGCCGGAATTCGTTACCAGATCGATCGGCACCTCACTCACCGGAACATCCGGGTTGTTCTTCGCCCATGCTTCAATCGAGGCCTTCGTTCGTTCAACTAAATCCGGATTGGAAGGGGCATAGTTATTGCTGCCTGAGCCGGCCCCGTTGTATTCAATGCTGGACACCCTGCCGTGAAAATATTGCGGCTCCGCAAAGTCCTGGCCGATCAATTCCGATCCGACCACCTTTCCGCCCCGATCCGTGACCAAACTGCCGCCGGCTTGCTTCGGCATGAGCAGCTGCGCCGCTCCCGTCGTGACCAGCGGATAAAGAATTCCGCATAACACGATAAATACAAGACTCGTTCTCAGGGCCATGCCCAGCGAGACACGGGCCGCGCCCACCCCGGCGCGAGGCGCCGGCGATGATTTCTGCAATGGCTTATTCATGGTTCATCGATCCCTTCTTCTATATCTTCCTTAAATAGCAGACCGGGATATCTCGATAGGCCAGCTGCGATGCTTCCGCCTAAATCCAGAGATGCACGATCATATCAATCAGCTTAATCCCGATGAACGGCACGATCACGCCGCCTAATCCGTAGACCAACACATTGCGCTGCAGCAGCTTCGACGAGCTCATCGGCTTATAGGCCACACCCTTCATCGCAAGCGGAATCAGCAGCGGAATGATGATGGCATTAAAGATCAGCGCCGACAGAATCGCCGACATGGGAGAACCCAGTCCCATGACGTTGAGAACGTTCATGCTTGGAATAGCAGCCGCGAACATCGCCGGAATGATCGCAAAATATTTGGCGACATCGTTCGCGACGCTGAAGGTGGTCAGCGCGCCGCGCGTCATCAGCAGCTGTTTGCCGATAGAGACCACCTCGATAATCTTCGACGGATCCGAATCCAGATCCACCATATTGGCCGCTTCCTTGGCTGCGGTGGTGCCGCTGTTCATCGCCAGCCCCACATCGGCCTGGGCCAGCGCCGGGGCATCGTTCGTCCCGTCCCCGGTCATCGCCACCAGCTTGCCTTCGGCTTGTTCTCGGCGGATGACGGCAATCTTATCCTCGGGCTTGCTCTCCGCGATGAAATCATCGACGCCCGCCTCACGGGCAATCGTCGCCGCGGTGAGCGGGTTGTCGCCCGTGCACATGATCGTCTTGATGCCCATCCGGCGCAGCTGGTCAAACCGTTCCTTCATGCCCGGCTTCACGGTATCCTTCAGGTAGATCAAACCGTAGATGCGGTTATCCACGGCGACAGCAAGCGGGGTTCCTCCCTCTGTGGCGATGGCGTCGCTATTTGGCGTCAAATCCGAAGGGAGGGGGCCTCCTTGCGACTGCACCCACGCCTTGACGGCATCCACCGCGCCCTTCCGGACTTTCCGGCCATCCCTCAGGTCCATGCCGCTCATCCGAGTTTCCGCCTTAAATTCGATGAATTCCGCCCCATCCGCCATGCTCTCATCCACTGCGAAACCTTCCTTCCTCAGCAGCTCCAACACCGACCGTCCTTCCGGCGTCTCATCCTGCAGCGAGCTCACCGCGGCCCACCGGGACACCGATGCCTGCGACTCGCCGCCGACGGGAATCAATCGGCTGGCCATCCGGTTACCAAACGTAATGGTACCCGTCTTATCCAGAATCATCGTGTTGATGTCACCGGCGGCCTCAACCGCTTTGCCGGACATCGCCAGCACGTTGAACTGCGTTACCCGGTCCATGCCGGCAATCCCGATCGCCGACAGCAGCCCCCCGATCGTGGTCGGGATCAGACATACCAGCAGCGAGATCAGCACCGGAACGGTCAACTCGATGCCAAGATACTTCGCGATCGGCGCCAGCGTCACAACCACGATCAGGAAGATCAGCGTTAAGACGATCAACAGCGTATTCAGCGCAATTTCGTTTGGCGTTTTCTGCCGGGAGGCCCCTTCGACCAACGAGATCATCCGGTCGATAAACGATTCCCCCGGATCGCTCGTAATCCGGATGCGGATCGTATCGCTGACAACCCGGGTGCCCCCCGTGACTGAGCTGAAATCTCCTCCGGCTTCTTTAATGACGGGGGCGGACTCCCCGGTAATCGCCGATTCGTCAACGGATGCAAGGCCCGCAATCACTTCCCCGTCCCCGGGAATCATCTCGCCCTGCGCGACAATCACGATATCCCCTTTGCGCAGATCCGTGGACGGCACGGATTGTCCCCCGCCGTTCTCCATCACTTTGCGGGCCGTCATTTCCTGCTTCGACTGCTTAAGGGAATCGGCCTGCGCCTTGCCGCGCCCTTCGGCAAGCGCCTCTGCGAAGTTAGCGAACAGCAGCGTAAACAGCAGGATGACGAATACGGTCAGGTTAAATCCGCTACTGCCCTCGGTACCGAAATAGGACGGAAATATCGTCATAAGCAGCACGACCAGAGTCCCGGCTTCCACGACAAACATGACCGGATTTCTCATCATCAGGACGGGATTCAGCTTCGTGAAGCTGTCCTTCAGCGCCTGACGGACCATCTCTTGGGACATCGCTCTTTTTCTCGTATTATTCATGGTAATAGGCCACCTTTTCTATTTAACGAATCGTCAGATGCTCGGCAATCGGTCCCAGCACCAGCACAGGCAGGAAGGTCAAGGCACCGATGATCAGGACCACCGCGATGAGAATGCCGGCAAAGAGCTTATTATCTGTCCGGAACGTCCCGAGCGTCTCGGGAACCCACTGCTTCCGCATTAGCGAGCCGCCCACCGCCAGCAGGGCGATCATCGAAATGTAGCGCCCGATCAGCATGACCAGTCCAGTGCTGATGTTCCAGAACGGCGTGTTATCCGCAAGGCCCTCAAACCCGGAGCCGTTATTGGCCGCGGATGACGTGTATTCGTAAAGCACCTGCGAGATGCCGTGAAAGCCCGAATGGGCAATGCCCGCCTGTCCCGCATCCGTCATGAGCGCGAGCGCCGTCGGAGCAAGGATAATCAATGGGTGTACCAGAATGACAACCGCAACCAGCTTCATTTCCCGGGCCTCGATTTTTCTGCCGAGAAATTCGGGGGTACGGCCAACCATAAGACCGGCCAGGAACACCGCCAGGATCGCGTACATGAGCATATTCATCAGCCCGACGCCTTTTCCGCCAAAAACGGAATTCAGCATCATCAGGGACAGCGGCGTAATCCCGCCGAGCGGCGTGAGGGTATCATGCATGTTGTTGACCGACCCGGTCGTGGCTGCGGTTGTCACCGTCGTAAACAGGGAGGATTGGGCGATCCCGAACCGGACCTCTTTGCCCTCCATGCTGCCTTGCGAGGCGTCGATGCCCAGCTGGTTTAATGCCGGGTTGCCGTTGGTTTCGGCAGCGTAGTTCAGGGACAGGAAGCCGATAAACAAGGTCATCATTACCGAGAAAATAATCCAGCCCTGCTTGCGGCTCTTCGCGAACAAACCAAATGTGTAAGGAAGCGCCGCCCCGAGGCACCACATGGATAGAATCTCGATCACATTGGTCAGCGGGGACGGGTTCTCGAAAGGATGCGACGAGTTGGCCCCCATAAACCCGCCCCCATTGGTGCCAAGATGCTTGATCGATTCGAGCGCGGCCACCGGACCCACCGCTATTTGCTGCTCGCTACCTTCCAGCGTCGTGACGCTGAGCGTAGGCTTCAGTGTCTGCGGCACCTGCAGCGCCACCAGCGCCATCGCAATGATGAAGGCAGCCGGAATGAATACCCGGGTATGCGCCTTAACGAAGTCCTCAAAAAAGTTGCCGACGGTCATACCCTTGCTGGTCACCGCCCGGATAAAAGCAATCGCCACGCACAGCCCGGTCGCCGCGGACGTGAACATCATCATCGTAATGACGGCCATCTGGGCCAGATAAGACAATCCCGACTCGCCGCTGTAATGCTGAAGATTCGTATTGGTCATGAAGCTGATAATGGTGTTGAACGACAAGGTCGGTTCCATATGGCCGATGCCGTTCGGGTTCAGCGGCAGCACCTTCTGCAGCCGCAGAATCAAGTAGCCCGCCGCAACCAGCACGATATTCGTCAACACAAAGCTGACGGCATATCCTTTCCATGTCATCCCCTTGCGTTCTTTTAAGCCGATCAGAGCAAAGATCGGTTTCTCCGCCCAGGAGAACCATCTGTCCGTTCCATTGCTTTCATTGCGAAACACCTGATATAGATAAGTTCCCAGCGGCTTGACCAGCAGCACCAGAACGAGTATAACGATGGCAATTTGTAAAATGCCCATGACGAATGCCTTCCTCCTTCAGCCGATTCCCTAGAATTTTTCAGGGTGAATCAGCGCATAAATCAAATAGAGAAAAATAAAAATCGTGAATATCAACATGATCATCACGGCTGATCAGCCTCCGGTTCCGAAACCACGCGCCCGCACCAGGACATAAACAGCATGAGCAGTCCGTAGGTTCCTCCCAAAATGAGTGCCATAACTAAATCCTGCATGAATGTAACCTCCCCTAACTCTTGTGGCGTCAGTCCAAACGCTTAGCTCATAACGGCTGCCATCAGAAAGGACACCTGATGATGATTCGTATGAAGCACCACATCGGCACCCAGCCCTTTGTATATCAAGCGCGGATTGCCGGAATGGGTGATCACGTAAATCGACTCCGCGGTCCATGTCCGGCAGATCCGTAAATAGCGGCAGCACAGATTCAAGCTGCTTTCGAACAGAAACACCTTGCTGACGGGAAACTCGGGAATGATCCAGGTCTGCTCGTCTCTTGTATCAATCAAAATGATGGGTTTGCAGCCCAGTTCTCGCAGCCTCAGCTGCTCAGCCCGGTTGTTGGCTATGGCCGCAAACGGAACACGTTTGTGCATCAGCTGGCGGACGAATTCCTCCCCGGCCTTGTTCGGCGCGGATACCAGGATGTATTCCTGTGGTTTCTCCATCTTCGTTTCTCCTCCTAAGGTCAGAAAGAGAAGGCAACAACAAAGAAGCCTGCGGAAAGAGAAGAACTCTTCCCGCAGGCTTCTTAACAGGACACGGTGAAATACACCGTAGCCCAAGTCCACGACAATCGTTGCCTCTCTCGATACGCTTACGAGGTTAGCTGACGGATTCGGGCGTGAGAGTCGCCCTACCCATAGACCGTTATCTTGTCTATAGGATTCACCCCAGAGAGATCAGATTTATCTCCCGACTGGTTCCCCCGTTCCTTTTCCATTCAAGGACTCAGCGAAAATTTGAATACGAGTAGCAGTAATTTTATTGCGATTTGACTTGTCGTCCGACTGGGCATAACAGCAGCGACAGGAGGTTTACGCGGTGAGAGTCGCCTCTACCTTCAAATCTCAGCAAGGCCCATGGTACCTTCTCCTAAGATTCGATCCATAATGAACCCGGCGCAGCTCTCACACTGCCTTTAGATCTTTATGGAACGACTGTCCGTATGCCTTGGTCGTTGATGACCGTCAACTCATAGTTCGTATCATACGACCGGCCCTGCAGGATGTAAATGTGAGCAAAAACACATCTGGCGTTATGTCGAACAGGAACCAAGCAGTATTTCGTATTTATCTTCCGAATACTTCTCTATACTATGTATTTCTCTTGTTTTCTCGTATTTATCGCAATCCAACGAGATACCGAGATTTTGCCACGATAATAGATGACAGGATGGATTGTACGCGTTTTCTTTTGCTGTTTTCATCTATTTTCAGAGTGTACGCGTCACAAACGGTCATTTACTTTTGCGTTCGTCCGGCGTATGATTCAGTGCATCTATTTAAGAAACACATGTTATTCGCTGAGCTCCCGACAGACCGGGAGACGGGGGAACCAAAATCGCCAATTTTCGATTGGTGAATGGGGTGAATCCGCTGCGCCAAGGATCGAAAGGGCCCAGTGGTAGGGTGCTCTCAGCCCGAATCCGTCAGCTAACCTCGTAGGCGCGTTTTGAGAGAGAATACCGTCCAAGCTTTGGCATAGCGGCCGCCGGAATTGGGCCTCTAACCATAAATAGGCCTGGAGAGCGGGGTATCTCTGCTCACCAGGCCTATTTGCCGTGCATATAACATGTTTATAAAGGAGCGTAGATCATATCATGACGAAACTCATCGAGGCAGCACTTACACCCGTCATCGAAACCGCAGTGCCTGCATTAGGTGAAGAGACTATCCGCCATATGGAGATATTTCGTTTCGACCGGGGTTCGGCCGAACGTTTTATCCCCTGGAGCGATCACAGCAGGAACTGCGGCTTGTTCAAAGTCAGCTGCAACGACGCGGCAGGATATGTCGAATATGCCCTGCCAGGCACGAGAGAATTTTCGGACCTGGTCCGCTGGGCATCCGTCTTCTCAAGGCTGAGAGGCATGCCCGTGACTGAGGCCATTCGTTATGCCCGAAAGCAGCAGCAATGGGGATCCGCACGGATGCAACTTGCTGTATCGGCCCTCGCCGATCTGGAGATCAACCTGCATCGGCACATCACCCGGGAGCGGTTAGGCAGACTGCCGCTGGAGCGCTCCTTCCTGATGGACTGCTCGGAGGCGTATTATCATTTCTAGGGACAGCAGCTACAGAGAGCTACTGTCCCCGTTTCCCTTGGATTGGGCAGTTTTCCCGTTCTCAATTAATACTCCGGTTCCTTCGATGATCCGCTCCAACCCAAAAGCATAAGCATGCTCCGGATTGTATGCATTCTGGTGTGCCTGACCGGCAGCTTCTCCAACGCGGGATGCAACCGGAAACCTCTCCCACTCCACAATTCTTGCCAGAGCCGGCGAATAGCTAAGCCACCATTCATCGTCGTCCATTCCCGTGTTGATTTGCGTAGAGACCATGCTGTTTCTCAATCTGGCGCAGCTCTCCACATGCATAAGTATGAGTGATAAGGTAGAGTCCATCTCGATATCGGTCAAGCCGATACCCTCCATAGCACGTAGCTCCAGCTCGTACTTCAGAATCAAGTTAGGGCCTAGAACCGGTCTCCTGCCGGTTAAATCCACGATCCACGGGTGTCTCATGCAAAGATCCCAATTCGTCTTCGCGATAAAACGGACCGCTTCGCGCCAATCTCCCTTACAGTCCGATAAAATATTCTCTGAGGCGTATAGGTCAGCGTTCGCCGTATCCAGCATCAACTCCAGCAGCTCGGATTTCCCGGGAACATAGGTATACAAGGACATAGCCCCTACGCCTAGCCGCTCTGCCACTTTGCGCATCGACAACTGCTCGATGCCGTCAACATCCGCGATTTCCATCCCTGCCAACACGATTTTCCGAATCGTCAGCCCCGTGCGTCCCGGAACCGACTGAGGGCCCCACAGAAGATTCAAGCCTCGAGCAGGATCATTTCCTCGTTTGTTAACGCTCATATCCGCATTGACTCCTATCCGAAATTAATATATCGACATTTTAACATACACCGCCTTACGTAATGAAACATCCCGAATTTATACATGGGCTTCCAAATCAAGGATTGACAAAGCGCACACACAAATCGTACACTGTACGGTATGATGTACGAGATGGTGTTGGCATGCCAATGATATCTCATCTCTGCCACTCTCACTCGAGTTTCATTGAAGGAGGACTAAGCCATGGTATCAGGTGAGCTTGCGATAGCAGCCCATCATTTAACCAAGCATTACGGAGGCTTGAAGGAAGGACCCGGACTGAACGGACTCACCCTAGGAGTTCCGAAGGGAACGATTTACGGACTACTCGGCCCTAACGGGGCCGGTAAAACGACAGCCGTCAAAGTCTTCACGACGCTGCTCCAGCCCGACAGCGGGAGTGCGGCCGTTGCCGGATTTGATGTAAAAACCCAGGGTCACAGGGTACGTGAAAAGATCGGCTTGGTTGGTCAGTATGCCGCCATCGATGAACTTCTTACGGGAAGGAGGAATCTAGAAATGTTCGGACGTTTAAGCCGATTAACCTCAAGGCAAGCTCGATCGCGCGCAGAAGAATTGTTGAACCAATTTGAGCTTACCGATGCCGGAAATATGCAGGTCGCTAAATACTCCGGCGGCATGCGGCGGCGCCTTGATCTGGCTGCAAGCTTAATCGTGTCGCCGGAGGTTCTTTTTGTCGACGAGCCGACGACTGGCCTCGATCCCCTAGCCAGGCAGGAGGTATGGAAATCCATTCGATCTTTGAGAGATGCGGGGTCCACCGTGCTGCTGACAACCCAATATCTAGAGGAGGCCGATCAACTCGCCGACAGCATATCCATACTTAAATCCGGACGCATCATCGCCGAGGGAACGTCGGATGAACTGAAATCCTCCTTCGGCGGGGATCGGCTGGAAGTCGTCCTATACAATAGCCATGACTTCAACAACGCCATCCCCATGCTCCAGCAGATAGCCGGGCCGTCCATTATGATTGACGAAACCGGGAACCGGTTAAGCGTGCCGGTGACGGACCGCACAGGATCGCTGGTTAGAGCTGCTGCCGCCTTTTCCGATGCCGGAATTGAACCTAAAGATATTGTCCTGCGGAGGCCGACGCTCGATGAAGTATTCATCCACTTTACGGGCAGGCCAGAAGTCTTGCAGACACAGGAGGTGGCAGAATGATTCCCAATCCACAAGATATCGAACCTGCTGCAGTCTCCCACTCACTTGGAACGAGATTCCGTTATACGATCAGTGATGTATGGGTCCTTGCTCAACGCGAACTCTTGCACTGGCGGGGACAACCAGGCGTTATCATCATCAACTGGTTATTTCCCGTTTTGATGGTTCTCATGTTCGGTCTGCTCTTCGGTGGAGCGATCGTCGTCCCTGATGGGGGAGCATATTTTGAATTCCTGATGCCCGGCATGTATGCCATGACGATGCTCTTCGGGGTAGAAAGCACCGTAATGGCGGTCACCTCAGATGCTTCAAAAGGGGTAACAGACCGTTTTCGTTCGATGCCCATGAACGCTTCCGCCGTTGTAATCGGACGTTGTGCTGCTGATATGCTGAACTCTGTTATCGGGCTGGCGGTGCTCATCGCATCCGGTCTCCTGCTGGGCTGGCGTTGGCATGACGGCTTGGGCAATGCCTTATTAGCGGTATTGCTACTACTGCTTCTCCGGTTTGCGTTGCTTTGGGTCGGCATTTACATTGGCCTGATAGCCAAAAGCCCTCACATCGTATCCGCCGTACAATTGTTGGTCTGGCCAGTGGGATTTCTGTCGAACGTCTTCGTTGATCCTTCTACGATGCCGGCTTGGCTAGGGGCAATCGCCGAGTGGAATCCGTTATCGGCAACGTCTTCATCAGCCAGGGAACTGTTCTTAAATCCGGGTTGGCAAGGAAACTCGTGGATGTCAGAGCATTCGGTCATGCTGTCGATCGTATGGCCTATCGCGCTAATTGCGATATTCCTTCCAATGTCGGTTCGACGTTATCGACAGCTCAGCCGTTAATACACGAATGGCAGACTTCAAGGCAGTCTGATGCTGTTTTTTTGAAACCATAAAGAACCCCGTCAAAAAGCCACTTATTTCATCAGGCGGTTTTGACGGGGTTCTTTAATCGGATCGCGCTCACTTGAACATATTCTTAAGCACCATCATCAGGTTGGCCGGCTTCTCCGCCAGCCGCCGGGTGAAATACGGATACCACATCGTTCCGTAGGGCATATAACACCGGATACGGTAGCCGTCCTGCGCAAGCGCTGCTTGATCGTTCATCCGCAGTCCGTACAGCATCTGAAATTCATAGTCCTGTTTGTCGATGCGACTCTGTTCGGCAAATACCTTCACCCAGTCGATGATGTTGTCATCATGCGAGGCAATCGCGACGTAGGAACCTTGGTCGAAATGCATTTTAATCAATTTCTTGTAGTTGTCAATGACCTCCCGCTTCTGCTGAAAGGCGATGGTCCCCGGTTCTTTGTACGCCCCCTTCACCAGCCGCAGATTAACGCCGGCCCTGAGCAGGTTCTTCACGTCCTCCTCCGTACGGAACAAGTAGGCCTGCATCACGGTCCCCACATTCGTCAGCCCCTCCTTATGGAGGCGGAGCGTCATATCGATGGTCGCCTGGGTATACGGCGAATCCTCCATGTCCAGGCGAACGAAGTTCCGGTACTCTTTTGCCTTTCTTACCACTAACCTGATGTTTTCGTAAGCCTTCTCGGGGTCCAGGGCCATGCCCATCTGTGTCGGTTTCAAGGATACGTTCGATTGCACTTCGCGCTTCGCAATCCCTTCCACCAGCTTCAAATATTCCTCTCGGTACCCGGCCGCTTCGTCCAGCGTCGTAATGCCCTCCCCCAAATGATCCAGCGTAACGAGAATGCCCTTCGCGTTCAGCCTCTCGATTTCGTCCAGCGCCTCATCCAAGGTATCGCCGGCAATGAATCGGCCAGCCAATTTCCGGCCGTACTTGATCGACAGCCATTTCACGAGTTTATTGCCGGACACCGTCAGGATCACTTTACGGTACAGCTCGGTTCCGTCCATGCGCGCGCCCCCTTTGCAAGGTAAACCAAAATGCACTCTATCTAACTCATATGCAAAAATCATGACGGCATGCAGGAAGACATACATATTTAAATAGAGGTTTTCACCAGGAGATGCTAACCATGCCACCATGACGATCCGCAGCTGGACCATCGGCCTGAAGCTTCGATTCATATCATGTTAAGGAGGGGCCTCCCATGCGAGCACCTTTTCGGAACGAACCATTTATGGACTTCAACAACGAGTGGAACAACAGGTTATACGATGCGGCGTTATCCGGGGTCGAAGCCGAGCTTGGCCAATCGTACCCCTTGGTTATCGGCGGTGCCAAAATCCATACGGAACGTACCGCAAAATCGGTCAATCCGTCGCGCAAACGCCAGGTTATCGGCGTGGTGTCCCAAGCGGATACCGAGCTTGCCGAGCAAGCCATTCAGACGGCGGCGCGTACCTTCGAGACGTGGAAGCACACCGAGCCGAATGAGCGGGCACGCTACCTGTTCAAGGCCGCGGCGATCATGCGGCGGCGCAAGCTCGAGTTCTCCGCGCTGATGACCCTCGAAGCCGGCAAGACGCGTGCCGAAGCGGACGCGGATACGGCCGAAGCGATTGATTTCATGGAGTTCTATGCCCGCGAAATGCAGCGCCTGAGCGCGCCCCAGCCGCTGACGGTCCACGAGGAGGAAGAGAATCATCTCGATTACATCCCGCTTGGCGTCGGCATCGTCATTCCGCCGTGGAACTTCCCGCTCGCGATTATGGCCGGCATGACCACGGCGGCCATCGTCTCCGGCAACACCGTTGTGCTGAAGCCGGCGAGCACCACCCCGGTCATAGCCGCCAAATTCGTGCAGCTTCTGGAAGAAGTCAGCCTGCCTCCGGGTGTCGTTAACTTCCTGCCTGGTCCGGGTCAGGAAGTGGGCGATTATTTGGTGGATCACCCTTTGACCAGGTTTGTCAGCTTTACGGGATCCCGCGACGTTGGACTGCGAATTCAAGAGCGTGCGGCCAAAACGCAGCCGGGGCAGCGATGGATCAAGCGCGTCATCGCCGAAATGGGCGGGAAAGACGCCATCATCGTGGACAACGAAGCCGATTTGGACCTTGCTGCGGATGCGATTACCGCTTCGGCCTTCGGCTTCTCCGGCCAGAAATGCTCCGCCTGCTCCAGAGCCATCGTGCATGAGGACGTCTATGATACCGTGCTGCAGAAGGTCATCGAGCGCTCCAAGAAGCTGGTGATCGGAAGCCCCTCCCATGCCGAGGCTCAGGTGGGACCCGTCATCGACGATAAGGCGTACCGTAAAATTCTCGACTATATCGAAATCGGTAAAAGCGAGGGCAAGCTGGTACTCGGCGGATTTCCGGGCGATCCGGAGGGGTATTTCATTCAGCCTACGATTTTTGCGGACGTGGACAGCACTGCCCGTATTTCCCAGGAGGAAATCTTCGGCCCAGTGGTGGCCTTCACGAAGGCAGCCTCCTTCGACGAAGCGATTCAATTCGCCAATAATACCGATTATGGGCTGACCGGCGCGGTGATCTCGAACAACCGCGCGCATCTGGAGCAGGCACGGCGCGATTTCCATGTCGGCAACCTGTATTTGAACCGGAAATGCACCGGCGCCTTGGTGGGCACCCACCCGTTCGGCGGCTTCAATATGTCCGGCACGGATTCCAAAGCCGGCGGCCGCGACTACCTGCTCTTGTTCACGCAGCCGAAGGTGGTGTCGGAACGGTTCTGAATACGGCATGCCAAAAAAACCTCTCCATGATCATGGAGAGGTTTTTGATACCTTGTTTTATCAGCATTATGCCCTGGCTTTGCCCTTAATCTCCCGGACTACCTTGCCTTCAAACGATTGGTTCATCCAGTAGGCAAGATGAATGCCTTCCTCGCTGAAGGTGCATTCCGTCGTTAAGTAGAACGGCGTCTCGGTCAGCCTGACGATCAGCTGCAGCGTCCGGTCATCCTTCCAGGTCATGGAGGCAGCATACTCGTTATCCGCCATCATGATCAGCTTCGTGGTTCCCGACTTCCACTCGCTCCGGCCAAGGGCAATCGAGTTGACGCCATGTTCCCCCGTAAGCTCCATCACCCCGCCATCCTCTTCAAACCGGATGGAGAACGAATGAAGCTTCTCCTCGTTCTCTTCGAGATCATAGACGATCCCGGATACGTCCTTCTCAATCGGAGATAACGCCTCCTCGCTTGGCGGATCCAGCTTAAGCGCTTGCAGCGTTCCGCCAAGGGAGGCTTCCGCATCGGCATCGGCCGGCAGCGGATCTGCTCCCATCGCCGGCAGCAGATGCTCCCATACCTCATTCAGCACGGCCTGCATATCTCCAAGGCCGGAAGTAATCGCCAGGACTGCATCCTGCTCCGGGAACACGATGCAGAATTGTCCGAACGCGCCGTCGCCGCGGTATGCTCCATGGCGGCACATCCAGAATTGATAGCCGTATCCTTCGGTCCAGTCCGAAGTGGAATCCGCAGGTCCGTTGGATATCTGCTTGGAGGTCGCTTCTTCAATCCAAGCCTCCGGAATCAAGCGCTGGCCATCCCATTCTCCCTTCTGAAGATAGAGCTGGCCAAACTTGGCGATGTCCTCGGTCTTCAGCTTAAGACCCCAGCCGCCGGTGTTGATTCCCTGCGGGCAGCTTTCCCATGCAGCCCCCTGAATGCCGAGCGGTTCGAACAGACGGGGCTGCAAATAATCCAGCAGCGTAATGCCGGTGACCTTCTGCAGAATGGCCGAGAGCATGTACGTCGCTGCGCTGTTATATACAAAGTGGGTTCCAGGTTCATGCTCGACTGCTTGCTTGAAGAAATCATCCACCCAAGTATCGGACTGGATGGGAGGCTCCTGGGCATGTCCCGTTCCCATAATCAGCAAATCGCGTATCGTCATCGCGGACAGATTCGGGGACGGATCCTTCGGCGTATTTTCGGGGAAAAAGCCGATCACCCGATCCTCCAGCGTAATCCGGCCCTCCTGGACCAGGAGTCCAATCGCGGTGGAGGTAAAGCTCTTGCTTAGCGAGAACAGCATATGCGGTTTGTCCGCGTCGTACGGCTTCCACCAGCCCTCCGCGACGGAATGCCCGTGCCGAACCAGCATGAAGCTGTGGAGCTCAAGCTCCTTCTCCTGAATCGAGCCGATAAAACGTTTGATGGACTGAGATGAGATTCCTTGGTTTTCGGGGGTACTTCTTGGCAATAATCGAACCGTGTTCGTGTTCATCCTATTCCGCCTCTCCCTGTATAACAAGATAAATTCATCATGACCCTTCCATTATACACCAGATATCGGCGCCGCTTCATCATATCGCACGGCACGGAAGCCCCAACGTTGGCTAATCTCGTTCAAGTCCTCCCGAGCAAGGAAAGCGGCCTCCTGATCACGCCCTCGTGCCAGCTCCTCCCCATCCACTTGAGCATTGCCGCACTGCACCATTTCCTCCGAATACAGCGCCGGATGGGACAGGAAGAAGTACTGTTCGTCCGTCAGGCCGCCGAGCACCCTTTCAAACGACTCAGCCCCGTCCGGAACGCCGCCAGGGAAAAAGTTGTAGTAATATCGGTGGTGGTTTATAAGCCCCTTCGCTTCCATCCATCGGTCCAGCTCCGCTTGCAGCCCGGGAATGAAGCGCTCGGGCAGCATATGGGAATCCGCGTAAGAAATGTTGAAGCCAGCCGCAGTCAGTTTATCCAGCTGCGCTTCGCACTCCATAAGGATCTCCTGCAGCGAAGGCGGATGATGTTGAAACAAGCTCGGGTCCTGATAGAAGTACCCGGCCCGATCGACAAGCGAAGGAACCTGTTCCTTCGCGGCAACAGGTCCCCAGCGTACGTTATCCCATTCGGCGTTCAGCGTCATATGGAAGCCGAAGCAGATGTCCTTGCGATGCGCCAGCAGCTGCGCGGCCTCGGCAAGATAAGGACCGGGCGCCATAATGGACACATTTTTGATGAATCCGGCCTCAACGGTCTTGGCAATCGCAGCATTGGCGGAACGGCTGGAAGCATAATCATCGGCTCTCGTAATGATCCGCCTCATTTCACAGCACCTGCGGCAATTCCTTTGATAATGTATTTCTGCGCGAAAACGTAGAAAATGACAACCGGGATGATCGTCAGCGTCAGACCGGCCATCGCCTGGTTCCACACGATCGTGAATTCTCCGAAGAAGTAGAAGGTCGAGAGCGGGATTGTCCGCAGCCCTTTGTCCGACAGCGTCAGCGATGGAAGCAGATAGTCGTTCCACAGCGCGATGACGTTCAGGATCGCGATGGTCACGCTGATGTTCTTCAGCAGCGGGAACACGATTCGCCAGAACACGCCCAGCTTGGAGCAGCCATCAAGTGTAGCCGCCTCCTCCAGCGCAACGGGCACGGATTTGATGAACCCGTGGTACAGGAAAACCGCCATACTGGACGTAAAGCCGACGTTCATATAGATCAAGCCCTCATGGGTGTTGAGCATCGGAATGTGCAGATTGGTGCGAATCCAGTCCATCACCTGCATCAGCGGCATCATCAGCGTCTGGAACGGAATCAGCATGGTTGCCACAAACGTGAAGAAAATGACCTTGCTCAGCTTATTGTCCGTCCGTACCAGCATCCATGCCGTCATGGAGGCGAGCACGATGACGATGATCACCGAGATGACGGTGACATACAGCGAGTTACCTAGCGCCGTGAAGAAATTCATCTTCTCCATCGCGGATTTATAATACTCAAAGCTGAAGGAAGAAGGCAGCGCAAGCGCATTCTCATACAGCTCGGCACGATCCTTAAAGGAGTTGATCAGCATGATGAAGACCGGAGACAAGAAGACCAGCGAGGCGAGGAACAGCAGGATATCGAGCAGCCATTTGCCTGATTTCTTCATTACATCTGCACCTCTCTTCTCTTCGTGATGATGACTTGCGTCAGCGTGAGTCCGGCCACAATCAGGAAGAAGATAATCGCTTTCGCCTGACCTAATCCATAATTACCGTAAGCGAAAATTTCGTTGAAAATATTCATCGCAAACATCTCCGTCGCATTGCTCGGACCGCCCTTGGTCAACGACAGGTTCACGTCATAAATTTTGAACGCTCCGGACAGCGTCAGGAACAGACAGATTGTGAACGATGGCATTAACAGCGGGAACACGATGCTCTTCAGTCGCTGCCACAGGTTGGCGCCATCGACCTTCGCCGCTTCCATCAGCTCATCCGGAATCCCCTGGATGCCCGCGATGTAGATGATCATCGTATAACCCGCCAGCTGCCAGGTGAATACGGCAACGATGGCGTACAGGGCAAACTGCGGATGCAGCAGCCAGTTAAAGAACACGCTGTCGAGCCCGGTTTTCTCGCCCAGGAAGCTGAAGGCATCCGTAAAAATAAACTGCCAGATGTAACCCAGAATCAGGCCGCCGATCAGGTTCGGCATGAAAAACATCGTCCGCGCCGCATTTCTCGAGCGGAGCTTTGTCGTCACCAGCAGCGCGAAGCCCAGTCCCAGTACATTGACGCATACCAGCGCGAGCAGCGTGAATTGAACCGTATGCCAAGCCGATGACAGGAATCGGTCGTCCTGGAACAGCTGAACGTAATTGTCGAACCCTACGAATACTTTCGGATTCGCCGGAATGCCGTCCCAATTGACGAAAGAGTACACGATCCCGATAATGAACGGGATGATGACCACGGTCGTGAAAATAAACAGAAGCGGCACCGTAAACAGGGCAAACCAGGCTTTATCCTTTCTTTTGCTCATAATCCATACCTTCTTTCCGTTCCGGATGATTCCCGCAAGGCGGCATCAAACCTTGAAGTCGTGTTAGAAAAAAACAAAAGCCTAACGCTCATCATCAGAACGTCTGAGGCTAGGCTTTCGTTTTCATGGAATTGTGATATCAGATGATTGCCTTTCGGCTTCAATTAGATTATTTCGATGCTTTCGCCCATACTTCATCGAGTTTCTGCAGGAACTGCTCGCCTGTCATGCCCGGGTTCATGAAGTACTCCTGCGTAGCCGGAGCCAAATCGTTGGTAATGATACCCGATGGGAAGAAGTTCAGCGCCCAAGTGATCGTCTCGCCCTTCGTGGTTGCTTCGTGCACCGCTTGAGACAACGGATCCAGATCGCCTGCTTCAATGTTCGTTAAAGCCGGAATGAATTTGAAATCGTCCACGATGGCCTTCTTGCCCGTCTCGCTCGTGAAGAGCCAGTTCAGGAAAGCGTTTGCGGCTTTGACTTCCTCAGCGTCCGCTTGATTGTTGACGACCCAATAGCTGGCTACGCCTACGGCGATCTTATCGTTGCCGGCGAGCGGGAACGGCATCATGCCGACTTTGGAGCCGAAATCGCCGAAGTCCGCAAGCATGGAATAACTCCAGTTGCCCTGATGCACCATAGCCGATTTTTCCGTTGCAAAGTCGCCCATCTGGCTATCGTATTTCACTTCCAGCGGATTCTTGGTGTTGGCCTTGATGACATCCATGAATTTCGCCCATTCCTGGAACTCCTTCGTGTCGGCCATCTTCACTTCGCCCTTGTTCAGCTGGTCGATGAAGGCAAGCGGATCGGATTGAAGCGCAAACGGCGTGTTGATGATGTGCCCGATCAGGAAGTAAGCCTCCTGGGACAGGCTCAAACCGTTCTTGCCGTCAGCCTTCAGCTGCTCCAGCGTCTTGGTGAAGGAATCCAGGTCCTTCATGTTAGCCGGATCCACCAGATCCTTGTTATATACGAGACCGAAGCCTTCTACGCCGTACGGAACGCCGACGGTCTTATCTTCTACCTTCAATTCCATGTCGGGCGCAATGTTCTTCACGTACTCCTCGCCGCTCAAATCGGAAAAATAGGATTTCAGCTTCTCGGACTCGGGTCCAGGAGCTACGCTGAATATCGTCGGTCCCTTGTTGCTGCTGAGCTTCGCCACCAGCTGCTGCGAATATGCGTCGCCCGCGGCACCCCATACTTCAACCTCGTTGCCGGTTTCTTCTTTATAGGTTTTAACCAAGGCTTCAAGAGGTTCCGTAATTTCGACTTTCGATTGGAAAAGGGTAATCTTCTTCAGCTTATCTCCCCCATCTCCTCCGGCTGCTGCTCCAGAATCTTTGTCAGATGTACCGCCGCAGGCCGCGAGTGTCGCAACCAAAGCCGTTGCCGTAAGTATGCTCAATACCTTTTTTACTTTTTTCAAGTGACACGCCTCCCCCTCAAGGACTCTATAAAGTAAAACGTTTACAAACCCATCATAGGGCGGTTTACCTAGAATGTCAATAAAAAATGTACACGTTTTCATAAAAATACTAAGTAAAAAAACTAGTAAAATCTATGATATTTTACTAGTCGCAAAAATAAAGTTTATCTCACCGTTTTTCTCCACTGGATCGTGGCATTCAGTTTAAAGGGCTCCCTGCCCGTCGTGCCCTTGATCATCTCGAGCAGCTCCTTCGCCGCTAAATAACCGCTTTCATAACGCGGGATCGCAATGGTCGTCAAGCCGGCCATCGCCGCCGCGTCCGAATTATCGAAGCCGGTGATCGATATGTCCTCCGGCACCCGTATGCCATTCTCTTCCAAAGCTTTGATCGCGCCCAGAGCCATATTGTCGTTAGCGCAGACCAGTACTTCCGGCAATGCGTTGCTCAGGATCAGGATCTTGGCCGCCTGATATCCGCTTTCCTCGCTGTAATCGCCATGGAAGTAATTCCGCCTGTCAAACGCGATGCCATTCTTCGAAAGCGTATCCATAAATCCGGCGAAGCGTTCCTTATGATCCAGGGTAAACTCCAGTCCGCCAATATATCCAAAGGTTCTGAACTGTTTATCCACCAGCGCCTGAACCATTTCGCACATCACGGGGTAATTGTCCACGATCACGCTTTTGGTATTGGCATACTCGTTATCGATAATCCGATCCATGAGAACGACGGGGAACTGCGGCGTGGCTACCGAGACTAAATATTCGTCTGTCATGTTCCGGTCGAGGCTTATGGTACCGCTTGCAAACTTGCTGCGCATAAAATTGGTGCTGGATTTATTCGTGCAGATGATGAGGTCATATCCATTCTCCGTGAGGCAATGGCTGATCCCCTTGATGATTTTTAAATAATAATCGCGATCAAAGTCGCTGAAAACGAATATAATCGTGTTGCTTTTATCGGATTTGGTTGACTTATGCGGAAAATAGCCGTGCTCCGAGCATAACCTCAGCACCCGCTCCCTCGTCTCCCGCCCCACGTTCTTGCGCCCGTTCAGCACGTTGGACACCGTAGACACCGAGACCTCCGCGAGCTTTGCAATTTCCTTCAAACCACTCATGAATCCTATCCCCTCTCCAAAGGCGTTAGTAAATTTAATATAACATGGATTTATTTTTAATAAAATTTACTTATTTTGCTGGGACAAGATTTTGCTTGGATTTTCCCCTTGTCATTACTTATCGTGATACCTGCTCAGGCCAGAAAATCTTTGCTTGTCATGGCAAAAAGCAGGCCATGCGAATTCACCGCCGTCCACCGTAGGAAAGAGACTCTCCGTTGGTAACTTGTACCTTTTAGGAAAGGAGAGTTGGTTGTTTTAAGGCGCATTTGAGAGTAATATTCAGGAAACTGAACACAAAAGTATTCAGTTTTGTGTTCGACGTCAACACTTTTGTGGTATTATGATTACAGAGAGTGATTGTGTTATATATACATCGTATATGCACTATAAACAGGTATAACCCAAGGTAATACAAACTATAATAAAAAATAAAGCCTTCACCGCGCCAACGGTGAAGGCTTTAGGAACAAAGGCTGTGGGGAACCCCACGGCGTGCTCAGTTAACTTGATAGCTTAACGAAGAACCCACCGAAGGCCGCTAACCTTTATACGGTGGGTTTTCGCTTGTTTAGCTTTCGACGAATCCAGCGATACAGCTTCCGTACACTGAGCACAATGCTCAGAATGGTCGCAATACCTTTGAGAATATCGAGCAGCTCCACAAGGGCGATCATGGTATCACCCCCTTTACGAGAGGCTACGCCGTGATCGCTCCACCGCACTTTGTCCTTAATAAGAATTATAGCATCATCATATAGGTCTTGTCCTAAGATCTTCCAAATAACCGTTGACAATCCGTGCAAACAGGTGCATCTCAGGGTATTGATTGCTCGGTGGCGTTTTCAACTGCAGCTCCAAGGTCCATTTTGTATTACGGCGCGGCCCGTTTCGCACCAGCGCCTTTCATCATTGTATTGAGCCGTTTGAGAAGACCGAATAATACTTCGACGGGAACGGGAAACAAAGAAACCGTGGCCATAAAAGGGGCACGGTTTCTTGATGAGCCAAGCACGCTTATCCCGGAATTTGATTTGCCGAAGGCAACAGAAAACCCGACACCTCGGGAGCCAGCACTTCCGGCGCCATCACGACGGCAGAATGGTCCTGACCAGGCAGCATTCGGTGCTCGCACTGAGGGAGCAAGTCGACCAATGCGCTCGCGGCCCCATGGAACATAGCTCCGCTGTTCTCGCCCGTCATCACCATGACCGGGACATCGACATCCCAGCGATCCGTCGGCAGCGGTTGGCCGGATTGCGTGCTCCCCATAATCATGCCGTCATAGGCCAATGTATGCGCCATGCCCTCCATGACCTGCCAAGAAGGATCTGCCTTCATGAATTCTACATATTCCGCGGGGATGCCCAGCGCTGCTGTCATGAAATACTCTACGGCTTCGCTGCGCCTGCTCCCGGCCATCAGCGCATTCAAATGCTGCACGTATTCCGCCGGTACGGGTGCGCGGCTGTCGTCAATGATAAACGGCGGCTCGTATAGAAACAGTTTACTAACTTTACTGCCGCCAAGTCTGCTCGCCGCATCCAGTGCCAGAACAGCGCCCGAGGAACTTCCGAATACATACGCGCTGCCGCCCGCCTCCTGAATAAGGGCATCGATATCTTCGATCTCACGTTCAACGGCATAGGGAGCCGTATCCGTACTGCTGCCCCGTCCCCGCCGGTCATAATTGTACACGGTGAAATGTTCAGACAGAAACCCTCCAAGACGCGTTGTATCGTTGTGATCGGAAGCTGCGGCAGCTACAAGAATGACAGCCGGACCAGTCCCTTTCTTTTCATAAAAAATACGGGTACCGTCATTAGACATAACGTAATTCATGTCATCTCTCCTTTTATTGTCCTTTTATGTAAAAACTTATTTCGTTCTCAAACCGTTCCAGCGTATCCGCATATCCTTCCACCATTCCCATGCCTTCAGCAGCCTCCAGCTGCTCTACGCTCGCAAAATGGGTGACGATGCTTAATCGGGTCCCATCCTTGACTGCTTCGAATGAAACCGAGGTCAACATGTCGCTGCCTGCAACGGGGTTCCAGTCCTGATCGGTAAATGTATCCGTATAAACGAGCTTCGATAACTCCGCCACTTCGGAGTAGGTCGCCTTGCAGAAGGCTTCTTCCCCTTCGCCCGCCGCATCGGGAGCCAGTCTGTAGCGCCATACGCCGCCCGGTCTGACATCCATCTCATATACCGTGGCATTCCAGTTCTTTGGTCCCCACCAGCGTTCGATGTGTTCCGGCTTCGTCCATCCCTGCCAGGACAGCTTCAGAGGTATCGATACGACACGCTCCACGGTCAGCCTCCGCTGCTCCCGGTCTTTCATGATGGTCGATTTCCTGCCCATGTGAATTCCTCCAATCTGTGAAATCGGCTCTGCGTGCAGAGCCGTATCTTCCTGTGGAGCTAGTAAAAGAATGGATTTAACTCTCCTTTCCGTTAAAGTCGCTCATATAGTCCTCGAACTTGTCGAGGCGCTCCTCCCACAATCGGCTGAACGAATCGAGCCAGACGTCCAGCTCCTGGAACGGCTGGGCTTCGAGACTATAAATGCGCTGCTGTGCGTTCTTGCGGACTTTCACGAGCCCGGCCTCGCTCAGTATCCGCAGATGGCGGGATACTTGAGGCTGGCCGATTCCCAAAGTCTCTACGATGTCGCTGACCGATCTCGACCCTTGCTTTAAGAGTTCAACAATGTTGAAGCGGTTCGGCTCCGAGATCGTGAAGAGGGTTAATTGCATAGCTGAAGTATTCATGGCTATAATATACACCAATGCATATATACGTGTCAACGTATATAATATTTTCAACATGCTTTTGACATCAAAAAACAAGACAGCATATCGACTCCTCTCCTCTCTCGCAAGCCGTATGATCTATCCGGATTCCCGACGAGGATGATCATGAACCATTGGCTGGTTAACCCTATCTCCTGTCCCAGCACCGAAAAAGAGGCCCCCGGATAGGAGCCTCTTGCTGTAAATCCTCTTTATATCATGACGCTTCAAAGCTATGAAGCTTTCAGGACATCCTTATGGCTGAATGGACACTTGATGCAGCTGCATGATGCCGTTCGGATGCCGCCAGAAGCCTTCAACCTTGCTGCTGACTCCGTTTAAATACTCCTGATGATGGATATACAGCATCGGCGCTAACTCAACCAGCTTCTCCTGCGCCTGCTTGTAAATGAGCTTGCGTTGTTCCGGATCGTTCTCTTTACGCCCGGCATCCAGCAGTTTATCCAGCTCCGGATCCTTCGTGAAGGTACGGTTGCCCGGCTCCCCTACATTCTTGGAATGGAACAACTCATACATGCCATAATCGGCATCGGCCGTAACCGTGGACCAGCCGAGAACAAACATATCATGCTTGCCTTCTGCCGTTTGGGCCAAATATGCGCCCCACTCGACCACTTCGATTTTGACTTCGACGTTTAATTCCTTCAGCTTAGATTGTACGTACTCGGCAATCTTAATTCGTTCCGGATTGTCATTGGTCCAGATGGTCGTCGAGAAGCCACCCTCGTATCCGGCCTCTTTCAACAGCTCTTTCGCTTTGTCGATGTTATGTTCGATCGGCTTAACGGCAGCATCATAGCCGTTCACGTCCGGTGCCAGCGGGCCGACGGCAGGAATGCCCGTGCCTTCGTAGATGCCCGAGATGATTTCATCCTTATTGATGGCCATCGACAGGGCTTGTCGCACCCGCACATCGTTAAACGGCTCCTTGTTGTTATTAAACCCGATATAAGACAGGCTTAGCGAAGCCTGACGGTTCAGGGACATGCCGTCCGTGCTCTCGATACGGCTGATGCTGCTCGGCGACACCGGGTCGATAATATGCGCATAACCGGTTTCCAGCTCCGCGATCCGCGTTCCCTCTTCGCTCACCACCTTGAACGTGACCCGTTCAACCTTCGCTTTATCTCCCCAATAATCGGCGTTTGCCACCAGCTTCACTTCTTGTCCCGGGTTCCAGCTCTCTAGTTTGAATACACCCGTGCCAACAGGGTTCTGCGCCAGATAAGCACCTGCCTTCTCGCCTGCCTTCAGCTTCTCGTAATCCAGCTTGATGGCTTCCGCACTAACCATGCTGACCGCAGAGTGGGCCAGATGGGCAAGCAGCGGCGAGAAAGCATACTCGGTCACGAGCTGCACCGTATATTCGTCAACGACTTTAACCTCTTTAATCATGCCCACAAGCGAAGCGCGCGGAGAAGCAACCTCCGGATCCTGCATACGGTCGATGTTGGCTTTGACCACCTCTGCATTGAATGGAGAGCCGTCCGTAAACTTCACGCCTTGTCTCAGCTTGAACTCCCAGGTCAATTCATCGATTGCCTTCCAGCTCTCGGCGAGCCCCGGTTGAATGTTCAGATCCTTATCATGAATCACCAACGTGTTATAAATATGCGTTGTCATTACGCTCGTTTGCTGGTCCGTCGACATATGAGGGTCCATGGATGGCGGATCAGAAAGCCAGGCAATCACAAGCTCATTCGCACCGGTGTCGGTTGTTCCTTCGGGAGGATCTTTAGCCCCCGGTTCAGGTGTCGGCGTATTGGTGCCGCTTGGCGGCGTTTCCGGGTTACTGCTCTTGCTTGGACTGCCGCACGCCGACATCAGTACGGTCAGCATGACCAGAATGCAGACAAGCCATTTGAATCTTCTATTACCTGTCATGTGAAACAAACTCCCCCTTCTCAATCAAAATAGGAAAATATTTTATACACAGTTAACATATATTTTACTATTTGATATTTATACCAGAAGAAGCCAGATTTACCTCACGTTTATACGACACCAATTCTGACATCCATACTTGGAGAAAGGATGATTTCACGTGCCTAACATGACCGCTGATGCCAGAACACCAGAATCGCTCCCTAGTGGAACCCGCCTTGCACAATGGAAATCTTTCTACCACCGTCTGAAGAAGAACAAAGCGGCCTTATTCGGGGGCTATTTTCTCCTGCTGATGATCCTTGTCGCGATTTTCGGCCCCCTGCTCACCCAGTATGATCCGACCAAAGTGGATTATTCTACGAAACTGCTGAAGCCGTCCGCCGACCATTGGTTTGGTACGGACCACAACGGTCGGGATATTTTCACGCGGATTATTCATGGCATGCGTCTCACGCTCTCGGTCGGTTTTATCTCGGTGATCATCGGTGCAGCCTTTGGTGTCGTGCTCGGAATCATCTCGGGCTATTACGGAGGTAAATGGGATGCGCTCATTATGAGAATGACCGATGTCATGCTGGCGTTTCCCGGCATTCTGCTGGCATTGGCGGTTGTCAGCGTCCTTGGAAAAAACCTGTTCAACGTGATCATTGCCGTCAGTATTTTTTCGATCCCTACCTTTGCCAGAGTCGTTCGGGGCTCCACGCTGGCCGTCCGCAAGCTCGAATATATTGATGCCATGCGTTCGCTGGGCGCGAGCGACGGGCGAATCATCTTCGGGCATATTTTGCCGAATATCACATCCCCTATCATCGTGCAGGCGACGCTGCGGATTGCGGTAGCGATCCTGACCGCCAGCGGCCTGTCCTTCCTCGGTCTTGGCGCGCAGCCGCCCACGCCGGAGTGGGGAGCCATGCTGAATGATGGGCGCAACTATATCATGGACCACCCCCATGTGGCCCTGTTTCCCGGCTTGTCGATCGTGTTCGTTGTCATCGCATTTAATCTGCTGGGTGACGGCTTGCGGGATGTCCTTGACCCGAAAATGAAAAAATAATGAAGGGAGCTGCCGGGCCATGCTCATCTATTCCATTCGAAGGCTGATTCAAACGATACCTGTCGTCATTGGCGTGACCATCGTTGTCTTCCTGCTGATGCACCTCATTCCGGGAGATGCGGCGCAGGTCATTATCGGGGAAGGGGCGCCCAAGGAGCAGGTCGAGAAGATCCGCGAGAACCTGGGATTGAACGATCCGCTGCCGCTTCAGTATTGGAATTACGTCAGCGGCTTGCTCCAGGGGGATTTGGGAGATTCGATCCGCAGCAGCCGCCCCATCGCCGATGAAATATTCAAAAGCCGATTCTGGATCACCGTCGAGCTTGCCGTGTACTCTACGATTCTGGCCGTATTCCTCGGCATTCTGGCCGGCATCATCTCCGCCGTCAAAAAAAGCTCCCCTGCCGATATCGGCGTCATGTTCATCGCCCTGTTCGGGCTGTCGATGCCAAATTTCTGGCTGGGGCTCATGCTGATCCAATATTTTGCCGTGGACCTAGGCTGGTTCCGTCCATCCGGCTGGGGCACGTGGTCGCAAACGATCCTGCCCGTGATCACGCTCGGGACCGGCGGCGCCGCAATTATTGCCCGAATGACCCGGTCCAGCATGCTGGAGGTCATCGGCCAGGACTACATCCGAACCGCCCAGGCGAAGGGCGTCCGGGAGCGTGTCATCATCTACCGGCATGCCTTGAAAAATGCCATGATTCCCGTCATTACCGTCATCGGCCTGGAATTTGGAGGCCTGCTAGGCGGGGCGGTGCTGACCGAGTCCGTGTTTGCCGTGAACGGCATGGGACGTTACGTCATCGACTCGATCCGGGCGCGGGATTTCCCGGTCGTACAGGCAACCGTGCTGGTGCTCTCGATCATGTTCGTGCTCGTGAACCTGCTCGTGGACATCTCCTACCGGTACTTCAACAAGCGTATTGATTTCGATTGATTGGCGATTTTTCGTCTATCGCGGTTAGAGTGTAGGCGGACACGGCGGGATTCACTATCTGCCGAAAATCGAGCTGCTTTGGGGGGCTCATTGCGGCTTATACCCACTGATTACTGTAATCGAGTCGTTTGGGGCCTATTCGGACATACGATCCGCTATTTGCCGATAATCAACCTATTTTCGAATCCACGCGGACACACGATCCGTTAATGCACCCGAAAACCTGGATTAATGCCGAAATATCTCGCAATAGCGGATCTGGTGTCCTCAACCTGCTGCTAAAAGGCGAAAAATCACGTAATAGCGGAACCAGAGTCCTCAACTACGCTAATGCGGCCAACTTAGCCGTTTTCAGTCCATACACACCCGAGATTTATTGAAGCTACGGGCCATTGCAGCTTAATAATCGATTATTTACTGTAATCGAGCCGCTTAGGGAGCCGATTCGGACACACGATCCGCTATTTGCCGATAATCCACCTATTTTCGAATCCACGCGGACATTTACCCACTAGTTACTGTAATCGAGCAGCTTGAGAGCCCGTCCGGACACACGATCCCCTATTTACCGATAATCGACCTTTTTTCGAATCCACGCGGACAGACGATCCGTTAATGTACCCAAAACCATGGATTAATTCCGGAATATCTCGCAATAACGGATCTGGTGTCCTCAACCTACTGCTAAAAGGCGGAAAATCACGAAATAGCGGAACCAGAGTCCTCAACTACGCTAAAGTGGCCAACTGAACTCATTTTCAGTCCATGCACGCAAAAGCGGAAAATTAAAAACAGAAGAACCAAATAATCCTCACAATCGCAAATACAGTCAGACCAATTGAAAGCGAAGGGAGCTACGACAAGATGGAAGAGCACGCACCAAACCTGCTGACGATCAAGAACCTGCGAACCTCTTTTTTTACCGAACTGGGCGAAGTGAAAGCCGTGGATGATATCAGCCTAACCGTACGCAAGGGGAGGACGCTCGGGATCGTGGGCGAATCCGGTTCAGGAAAAAGCATACTGTCCCTGTCCATCCTGCGGCTGATCTTTGATCCGGGGCGAATCATCGGAGGCGAAATCCTGTATAACGGCGAGAATCTGCTCCAACAATCGGACCGGCAGATGCGGAAAATCCGGGGCAATCAAATCTCGATGATCTTCCAGGAGCCGATGACTTCGCTCAATCCGGTCTTCACCGTCGGCGACCAGATCGCGGAGGCCTATCAAATCCATGAAAATCTGGGCAAAAAACAAGCCATGGACAAAGCCGTCGAGATGTTGAGGCTGGTTGGTATCCCCTCCCCGGAAAAAAGAGTCCGTCAGTACCCTTTTCAGCTGTCCGGGGGTATGCGCCAACGTGTCATGATCGCCATGGCGCTGGCATGCAATCCGGATCTGCTCATTGCAGACGAGCCGACCACGGCGCTGGATGTGACCATTCAGGCTCAAATTTTGGAGCTGATGAAGGAGCTGCAGCGGAAGCTGCAGATGTCGATTATTTTTATCACCCATGATCTTGGCATCGTTGCGGAAACCTGCGATGACGTGGCGGTCATGTACTGCGGAAAGGTGGTGGAACATTCCGATGTGCGGACCCTGTTCAAGCATCCGAAGCACCCCTACACCATCGGCCTAATGAACTCGCTGCCGCGGCATGATATCGATAAGGAAACGCTGGAGCCGATTAAGGGCTCGGTTCCGAGCCCCTATGATCCGCAGGAAGGCTGCCGCTTCGCCCCCCGCTGCCCCCATGCAGCCAAGCTGTGTTACGACAAACTGCCGGAGCTTCAGGTGCTGGATGATAACCAGCAAGTCAGGTGCTGGAAATACACCGATCAGTGGGAACCGGAAAGCGAGGTGAACGTTCTGTCATGAGCAAAGAGTTGTTAACCGTCAAAAACCTCAAGCAGTATTTTCCGATCAAAGGCGGCATCCTGGGCCGTACCGTCAACGTCGTCAAAGCCGTGGATGACATTTCATTCTCTGTGCACGAGGGGGAAACCGTCAGTATCGTGGGTGAATCCGGCTGCGGTAAATCAACCACGGGCCGGGCTATTCTGAGACTGGACGAACCGACCTCCGGCGAGGTGCTGTTCGAAGGAACCGATCTGCTCACCCTGAACAAAGCGCAGATGACCCGAAGGCGTAAAGACCTGCAGATGATTTTTCAGGACCCCTACGCCTCGCTTAATCCCAGAAAAACAGCCCTCCAAGTACTCGAAGAAGCGATGGACATCCAGAATGTCGTGCCGAAGAAGGACCGTCGGTCCCGTGCCATCGAGCTTTTGGAAACGGTCGGCCTGGCCGCCTATCAAGCCAATCGGTACCCGCATGAATTCAGCGGCGGACAACGGCAGCGAATCGGGATCGCCCGAGCTTTGTCCGTGAATCCCAAGCTGATCATCAGTGATGAAGCGGTCTCCGCGCTCGACGTGTCCATCCAGGCACAGGTACTCAATCTGATGAAATCGCTGCAAACCGAATTCAAGCTGACCTATCTGTTCATCTCTCATGATCTCGGGGTCGTCCGGCATATTTCGGACCGAATTATCGTGATGTATCTGGGGACGATCGTGGAAATCGCGGAAAAACACTCCCTCTTCCGGCGCCCGCAGCATCCCTACACCCGCGCTCTGCTCTCGGCCATCCCCACAATGGATCCCGAGCGCAAGAAGGAACGCATCATTCTCAAGGGAGATGTTCCGTCCCCGATCAACCCGCCTTCCGGCTGCCGGTTTCATACCCGCTGCATGTATGCCACGGATCGCTGCCGATCCGAGGCGCCGATGCTTCGGGAAGTCGAAGAGCACAGAGGCCATCAGGCGGCCTGCCACTATATTGAAGAGATTGCGGCCGGTGCGTTGGAGAAGGTGTAGCTTATACGCCACCGAACGAATGACGACGCTTCTCTATAAACGAGAAAAAGCGAGATCCCAAGATCTCGCTTTTTCTTTTACACAATTTTAGCCTGTTAACCGAAATCGAAGGATGATCTTCAGAGACCTCCACTAAGCCACCTTCATAGGAGCCGCTTCTCCCGCCTCGCTTGGGATCATGTTTTTGCGTCGGTAAATGGAGAGGAGCAGGCCGACTATGGCAAAATCCAGCATGTTGTTGACGCCGCCATACGAGATAAAAGGAAAGTCCAGGCTCACAATGGGTACCACTCCCAGACCCATCAGGATCGGCATGAGCAGGCGCAGTCCCATGACCACGATGACACCGGTCACGATATTTTTCCCGTAGGAATCGTGAAGTACATGGGCTATGCTCCACATTCTGGCGAGGAACAAAAGAACGACCATGCCAACCACGATGCCAAACATCCAGCCGAAGCAATATATCAGATAGGGGTATATGGAGTCGCTATAAACGTACGGGATCCCCGGATTCGGCGCGGCAAATCCTTGACCAAACCAACCGGCGGAAGAAACGGCATCCGCGATGACCCGCATGAAATAACCGCCATCCCCCTCGCGGTCTGCGAGCCCCTCCAATCTCCACATGAGGTATACCCTATTTATAAACAAGATATAGGCTAATCCAATAAACGGCAGCAGCGTTAATACCGCAAATTGTTTAATATTCCTTTTCGTCGTCCAGGTCAGTATCAGGAATCCTAGCAAGTAAATGAACATATACACCATCGAACCACTCAAGCTGTATAGTGCGATTGGCAGCACACCCCGATACAGGATGTGGAATACACTTTCCCATAACCCCCACTGACTCGCAGGCTTCATGCCTGCCAAGGAAAGGAGGAGAAGGAAGACGGAAACCGTTCCAAGCATGGGAATCACAATAGGCCCAACGTGAAGATAGAGGTTGGCTCCATTTATATTCGTCCCGAAAAATTCCGTCATCGCCATCAGGCAAAGCGTGATAAAAAACAAAAAACCGGAGTATTTCTTAAGCTTTCTGTAGTCCAGGAAATAGAAGCCGATGAGAAGGATCAAGCCTATACCGAAGAACACAACTTTTCTCGCAAACATATCTGTGATCTTTTCCGTACCCGAATAATCCACGCTCACCGCCCCGAACAACCCAATCATCGAGAGCAAGGCCAGCAGGACGAGCAGCTTCCAATCCAACTGAGGCCGATGAGCCAAATGCAGGCTTTTGCCGATATCTCCCGGATCCCCCATCTGTTTCACCGCTTCCTGCACCGCCGGCTCCTCCGCATTGCCCTCCAGCATCAGAAGCTCCGTCCGCTCCTCGATATGGCCGAGCAGTTCTTCGCGGATTTCCGGATGCATGGCTCTTGCGCGTACCTGCTTGCACACCTGGGTCAGGAAGTCTTGGACAACCTTGTATTCTTCAACCGATCGCACGCTAGCTTCCCTCCCCGATGACCGTATCCACCGCCGTCCGGAATTTAACCCACTCCTTGGTCTTCTCATGGAGCTGCTCCCTGCCGCGCTCGGTAATTCGGTAATATTTCCGTTTGCGTCCATCATGCTGGCTCCAGGAGGAATCCAGCCAACCTTCCGCCTCCAGCGTGTGCAGAATCGGGTATAACGTGCCTTCCTTCATCAGGAACACGCCATCTGAGCTTTGCTCAATCTCCTTGATCAGCTCATACCCGTACATTTCCCGCTTGTTCAACACGGTAAGCAATAAAATGACGGTGCTGCCTTTCAGCAGCTCTTTGTTAATGCCCATTCCCCTATCACTCCAATACCTAGATAATCTATGTATCGTATAACTATGTATATGAGTATAGAATAAGCGTCTCCACAATGCAACGCATGTTTTCGAATGATCGGGCGGTTCGCCAATTTGCCAGAACACCGAAAAGCCCGGCAGCTTCTGCCGCCAGGCTCATGTATCAGCCATTCATTTCTTCACTTTTAATGAGCATCCGCCGTCCATATTCACCAATTGTAGTTTGGAGCATACATCCTGCCGTTTTGCCCATCATCACCGTTAATCGAACCATCACTGTAGAAGACAGGAACTTTCGTTTTCATTAGCAACCCTTATCCGGCCCTCACCGCGCCTGTCACGTGCAACGCAAAATCCTCCGCATGACGCTGCAGCTCTTCATCCGTCAGCTGCATGGCATTATGCACGGTAAATACCGGCAAGTAGATCGCCCCTACCAGGCTCGCCGTCACTTCATAGGGCCGGGTCAGCTCTTCCACCGTGTATCGGTTATATCCTGCGCTGCCGTAGGCTTCCGCAGCTCCGCCGGTCGTCACGGCCACGCCCCACTCTTTCCCCTGGAGCTTGTCGCCGCCCGGGCCATAAGCCCATCCGAAGGTCAGCACCTCGTCGAACCAATGCTTCAGAAGGGGCGGCGAGCTGTACCACCAGAAAGGGAATTGAAACACGATGCGGTCATGCTGAAGCAGCAATTGCTGTTCGGCCGAGATGTCGATGATGCCATCCGGATACCGCTGATACAGATCATGCACCCTCACCTCAGGATGATGTCTCACCGTTTCGGTTAGCTCGCGATTGATCCGTGATCCCTCATGCAGACCCGGATGTGCAACGATCACTAGTGTTTTCATGTAGGATCCCCACCCTTTTCTCGCCTAGCGTTATGTATACAAAAGGTATCAAGCCTAGATAACGCCCGAATATGAGAAATGTCACAGGTGGCCTTATCTGTCTGTGATACTGTAGCAAGGAACATAGCGGGCGGAAAAAGTACGCCAAGGGAGGAGAATGAGAACGTGGCCCTTGTTATTCAAAATGTCAGACTGGCCCATCGCATCTATCGACTTACCGTTCAAGGCAGCTATCCGGCACGAATGGGACAGTTCTTCATGCTTCGCTGCTGGGATGCCTATCCCGTGCTGTCACGGCCGATCAGCGTTCATAATCTGACGGAGGATTCCGTTTCCTTCTTATATCGCGTGCAGGGAACCGGTACGTGGCTGCTGTCGGCGCTTCAAGCGGGTGACAAAATACAGCTGGAAGGGCCTTTCGGGCAAGGGTTTCCTGAACCCCAAGGACGGACGGCACTGGTGGGAGGCGGTATAGGAGTAGCTCCGCTGCTGCTTGCAGCTAAGGAAATTCCCGAAGCCAGCGTGTATCTGGGAT
>NZ_AEXS01000179.1:0-919 GCF_000204455.1 Paenibacillus sp. HGF5
TTATTGCGGTGGTAGCAGCAGTAGGGATCATCTTTTTTGTTGGTTTGCGCCGGCCGCTTTATAACTTTGCTTTTGATGAGGAGACCGCTGCGGTATCCGGTATGCGTGTCTCTCTCCTGTCTTTTTTATTCGCCGTGTTTACGGGAATGACGGTTGCCGCCGCAATGCCGGTAGTCGGCGTGTTGTTGGTTTCGGCGTTAATTGTGCTGCCGGCCTCGATCGCACTGCGGATGGCGACAGGTTTTTTAGCAGCCATGGGGATCGCCGTCGTTGTTGGGCTGAGCGGTGTTTTTTCGGGCCTTGCTGCTTCATACTATCTCAATACGCCGCCAGGAGGTACCATTGCCCTGATTCTATTAGGATTTCTAATCATGGCCGTAATCTTTCAAAAATTGCTTCGGTTACAAAATCGAAGATTGATACAAAAAATAAATAGAAATAGGAGTCATAAGAATTATGAAGAGATTTAAGCGAGTATTAACCCTACTATCCCTATCCGCAGTATTGGCTATTGCAGGCTGCGGCTCGGGTAAACCGACGGTTTCTCATGATGGAAACGGGTCTTCCGCCAGTAACCAGACGTCTGATGCTTCCACAACGGAAGCTACAAAGCTGAAAGTTAAAACCAGCTTCTATCCCATGTATGAATTTACTAGACAGGTAGCGGGCGATCTGGCAGATGTGGAGAATTTAGTTCCTCCAGGAATTGAAGCGCATGATTGGGAGCCGACACCCCAGGACATGGCGGGGATTTCCGATGCCGATGTGCTGGTCTATAATGGCGCCGGCATGGAAGGCTGGGTCGATCAGGTTCTGGAGAGCACCGGGGTATCGGCAATTGAGGCCAGTAAGGGAATAGAGATCATGGAAGGTACCGGTCATTCTCATGATCATGGTGAAGAGGGGGATCACGGCCACG
>NZ_AEXS01000178.1:0-148305 GCF_000204455.1 Paenibacillus sp. HGF5
ACCGCCCGGTAAGCGGTCCCCTCGCTGACGCCCATCTCCTTGGCCAGCCGCCGCACCGATATTTTGCTTCCCACCTTCAAACTTTCAATATACTGAACCAGCTGCTCGTGTTTTGTAATCGTATCATCCCGAACGTCCAACTGTTACACCCCCATAACACTATCTGTACTATACTGTATCTATTATATCACGTCCGCTGACGCTCCCATACCCGTCAAATCCAAAAAAACCTCCCCTCAAGGATGGCGGATGGATAATCCAGCCGCATCGGCTTCAAGGGAGGTTTTTTGTTTATCGCAGCTCTCGCTGTGATCCGGCACTTAATTGGCTTCCTGGCTCTTCTGTTCCTCAGGCCATTTCAGTTCCCACTGGTTCAATTTCTCCTTGCGGATTGCGTCCAGCGCTTTCTGCTTCGCCTCGTCTACTCCGATAAGATAATAGAGATGCGAACCGATCACGAGCAGGGCAAAGCCTGCCCAGACAGCACCGAACAGCGAAACCCAAGAGAACCCGCCGGAGAAAGAAATGCTCGGAAGGGCGTATATCAGCATGCCGAGTGCAACCAATAAATATGCGGTGTGTTTAAACTTGTTTTTCTTTTTTTTCATTGTAAACGCAGCTCCTCTACTCTCTGAAATCTATATTTCTACTCTATGAGGAGCTTGCGCAATTTATGAGACAAGTTTATAAAAATTTGTTCGAATTGTCTTCGAAGTTAACCTCCGCACCATGGTCACAAACGAGATCGCTTAGGATTGGGCCGGTCCGTACAGATGCTGCAGGCTGTCCGATATAATCTTGTTCACGTCTTCGATAATGACGCTCAGACGCCGCTCGGCGTCAAACAGACGGCGGATGTTCAGGTTCAGGCTCAGCACCTCGAACTGCTTCTCCATCTTCTCCATTTCCTCTTGGGCCGGCATGTCTCCAGACATCATGCGCTGTTGAAGCTCCATCTGGCGCTGGCGGAAATCGTCCAGCATGCGTCTGCTCTCCGGATCCGCATCCACGAGTTTCATCGCGGAGGTAATCTCTTCTACCTCCTGGCTCTCCTTCATTGCTTTTGCCAGATCATGTGCTTTGTCATAAATGTTCATTCTTGGTTCCTCCCCTATATTCGGCCAAGAAGCCGTTTTGTTCGTTCGCTTTGCCACATCTTAACTCTTAACATCTCATCTCCACAGTATCGTCAGCAGCGATTGGAGTAATCCGATGATCCCGCCCAGGAGAACCCCGAGCCAGGTAATAGCCCTGAATTCGCGGCCGGATACGCTCAATATGACCTCTTCCAGCCGCTCGATCGGAAATTTCTCCACCTGCTCCTGAACGAGCTGAGGCAAGTTAACGGCCTTCATCGCCCCCGGGATGCTTCGCTCCAAAAAGCCCAGCCCCTTATCGAGCATTCCTGGCAGGGCTGCCTCGATAGCCGGCATGCGCGGGCCGATCGCTTCGCCAACGCGAAGAAGCTCGATCCGCTGAATCCATGTGGACCAAGGAAGCTTGCCATCCAGTGTCCGGGTCAGCCACGCAAGCCCCGGCTCATCCGATGCATGTTCGATGATATCCCCAATCGGCATCTCCCCGTAATGGGACAGCTTTCCGGAGATGATGTCCGTGATGGTCTTGCGGACCTTCTCTCCCTCCAGCTGCTGGATCAGCACAGGGGTCATCTTCTGTACCAGTTTATCCTCATCCACAAAGATTGAAGCCATCGTACCGAGAAATCCGCCCGCCTTATCGATAAGTGAAGAAGCTACGTCCGACAGCATGAGCTGCCCCTTTGCCGACAAGAGCGTATGCTTCAGCTCCTTCAGCACGGTATCGGCTGCGGCCGCGCTCCAGCCCTGAATCGTTTCCTCCGACCAGCCGGGAACGAGCTCCTTCAGCGGTTTCGCCTCAAGCCCATACCCGTGCCATATGGCAGCGGCACCTCGGGCCGTAAGCTCGCGCGCCAATTGTTCCGCCCGGACCTTCATCTGCTCCCACTGTTCGGGGCTCCATACTTTCAGCGCCAAGTCGCCGAAGCTCAGCTCCGATTCGCTCCATTCCTCCAGCTTCCGCCGGAGGCTTTCCTCCATCTTGCTGCGGAACACCGGCCTGCGAATCAGATCCTGCAGGCCCTCGCTTGTCACCAGGTAATCCGAAACCACATGCCCCAGCGACTCGGCAATCTCGTCCTTGCGCTTGGGGATGAGCCCCGGGGTAAAGGGTACGCGGCGGCCCAGGATGATTTTTTCTTCGCGGGGATGAAACAGCATTTTTATCGCAAAGTGGTTCGTTACGCCGCCAACAAAAGCAGCAACGCACACGTTCACCAAAATAAACAGCCAGTTCTGCATTTTCAGCACTCCTTTTTCCCGAGCAGTACAATCACCAAGGGATATATGTCCTCATATGATGCATTACATGCAATGATCAGATGAAGTCTTCGTCTGTTCACTTAAGTATCCAGTTGTTGTCGGAAGGAGATCCATCATGCGCAAATCCAAGATCAAATCCAACACCAAATCCAAGATATCGGTTCAATTAATCCGCTCAGCCCAGCTTCCGGATAACGATATCAAGCTTGGTGACCGGCTCATAAGACAGCTCCGTATCCCGACAGATTCACCGATACAGCTTGCCTTTGGCTCCTTCAAGCAGGAAATCCGCGTTACTTCAGGAGGAAAATCGAACACGCTGGCCCTAAGCCCCACCATATTCAGCAGTTCGGAACTGCTTCCTCGCAGCACGATGAATGTCAGATATTATCCAACGGAAAAAATGCTGAAGCTCGGTCCGCTCATCGGTGTCATGGTCAGCCGCTTTTTACCGGATGAACCTGATAAACCTTTCGGGTCGATTTCGGCTTTCTGTTTGGAAATGGTAAACGCGGCCAAGAAACAAGGCGCATATGTGTACTTTTTCACCCCTGACATGATCGGTTCGAACCCGTCAACACTTGAAGCAATTATCTATGACGCGGGCTGGAAAAAGCGCAGCGTTCCAGCTCCGGACGTCATTAATAACCGGCTGTCTACCCGCAAACTGGAGAATAGTCCTAGCGTACAGCATTTTATGAGAGAAGTAAAATCACGATTCGGCACCCACATCTTTAACGAAAAATTCCTCGATAAATCCGATGTCTTCGAGGCGCTCGGACCCGATACGAAGCTCCAAAAATACTTGCCGGAATCCTATTTGCTCAGCGGTTATCCGACTCTCAAAAAAATGTGCACCACGTATCGGACGGTCTTCCTGAAACCGGTGCGGGGAAGTCTGGGAAAGGGAATCATCCGGATTTCCCGGCAAGAGAACGGCCATTACCAAACGATGACGACATCTCTTGAAGGATCCAAGAAGAGCACCTACTCCTCGCTTCCAAAGCTGTTCAGCAGCTTATCCGGAAAAATAAAAAAACGCGTTACCAAATTCAGCAAGGATTGGATTTAATCCGCATCAACCGGCGAAACGTCGATTTTCGCGCGCTTGTTCATAAAGACAAAAACGGCAAATGGGCAGTGACCTCGGTCGTAGCCCGAATTGCCGGCGGAAACCACTTTGTTTCCAATCTCGCCAGAGGCGGTACGCTATCTTCCGTCAAGGACGCGCTGGCCATGAGCAGCATTCCGTTATCCTCCAAGCAAACGGCTCCCGCCCGAATGAACCAAGCGGCGCTCGATATCGCTCATGGATTGGAGGCTGCCATTCCTTATCACTTCGGAGAACTGGGCATCGACTTGGCGATTGATACCTCGGGACGCATTTGGCTTCTGGAGGTCAACTCCAAGCCTTCCAAAGGCGAAAACGCGCCATTGAATGCCGACTCCAAAGTAAGGCCGTCTGCCGTACGACTCGTTCAATACTGTCAATACTTGACGGGTTTGTAAAAAAGGAGAACCTTATGTCCTCAAAGATAATAGGCACCCTGGGTGTCATGGCATGCCGCAAACCGGGCTTCCCGCCGTTTGCCGAGAAGCAATTTCTCCGCGAGCTAAGCTTGAAGTCCAAGGGACTCGGCATGCAGGTATTTGTTTTTTGTCCGGATGATGCCTCACCTGCTTCAGGTGAGGACAGCGCCGCGGACAGGATAAAAGGATATCGCTTCAATCCGGAAGAGGGCTGGAGCACCGGCACCTTCCCGCTTCCTGACATCGTCTATGACCGTTGCCTGCACCGAAGCGGCGAGGAAACGGCCGCAGCCGGTGAACTTCTGAACCGAATGTCGCAGCTTGGCGTTAAGCTGTGGTCACGCGGTCTGCCGGGCAAGCAAAAGGTTCATCAGCTGTTAAAGCGCTCCTCAGCCATCAAGCCTTATTTGCCGGCAACCTTAAGTTATACGGGAGCCGAATCCCTCAGCCGGGCTTTGCTCGCCTTTGGCGGACGCCTCTTCATGAAGCCAAGCGGAGGCTCTCAGGGCCGTCACACCTTGTACCTCGCGTTGACAGATCAACAGCGTGTCAGACTGCAAGGAAGGGATCGGAGCAATCGCATGTTCCTGCATACCATTCCCGTGCAAGAGATGAACGAATGGGTGAGAGGTTTTACCGGCCGCCGCCGGTTTATCATTCAGCCCTTCCTGAAGCTTCGCAACGGTAACGGGCACCCGTACGATATCCGGTCATTGGTTCAAAAGAATGATCGCGGCATATGGTCCGTCACAGGAATCGCTGTTAGGCAAGGAGCCGACCAAGGATTAACCTCAAACCTTCATGGCGGAGGCACGGCTTTTCCCGCCCTCCCCTATCTAACGACCGATTTCGGAGAAGAAAAGGCCACGGGGATCATGCGGACCATCCGGGATTTGTCCGCTCAGCTTCCAGCTCTGCTGGAGGAAGGATTCGGCCGGCTCGGCGAGCTGGGAATCGATTTTGGCGTGGATACCAGCGGACGGGTCTGGATCCTGGAGGTCAACTCCAAACCTGGCCGACGCGCATTTACACTAACGGGAGATGGTCACGCAGCCCGGCTGTCCGTCGAACATCCGATTCAATACGCCCGTTATTTATTGCTTCGACAACTTAGGAGGGTAAATACATGAGTTTGAATTTCGGAAATATTCATTTCTCGCAGCAGCCCGAAAAAGTCGTCTTTTTATCCGGTTCGCTTCTCAAGAGCCTGGGGCTATCAAGCAAGAAATCGATAAAGCTTCGCATTGGCACCAATACCGTGTCCGCTGCCCTGAAACCGATCGAACGGTCGGGAAAGCACATCTATTTAAGCAGCGGAGTCCGAAACAGCGTCAACGTTCCCAGACAGGGTCCTGTATACATCCATTCCCCCCGGGAAGGAGAACTTGAACTGGGGCCCGTGGTCGGGGTTCTGTCCGACGGCCCCCCGAATCCGTCCAGTCCTTTTGGAGCCCGCACTTCGTATATCCGGCAGCTGCTTCGCGAAGGCAACAAAAAAATGTTCGTATATGCCTTTGCCCCACGGGATATCAACTGGCAGCGCGAAACCGTTCATGCCTATATGCTTGGTTCCGGCGGCGGCTTCATTCGTAAAACCGTTCCGCTTCCTGATGTCGTTTATAACCGCCTACCGAGCCGGAAAACCGACTTCTCCCCTTTTACCAACCAACTGAGGGACCGATTCGGCAAACGCAACATCAAATTCTTCAATTGGGCGTTCTTCAATAAATCGGATGTCTACTCGCAGCTGGACGGTGACCTGCAGGCGGGCAAATATTTGCCGGAAACCTACAACAATCCTAGTCCCGAGCGGATTAAGGATATGATGGAACGCCATCATTTCGTATATTATAAGCCTTCTGCCGGAAGTTTAGGCCTGGGCATCTACCGGTTAACCTATCTTCCCAAAAAAGGATACTATGCCCGCTATCACGGAAACGGCGGCAACACGCTGCTCAAATTTCCGAACTTTAACAGTCTGATGCGGATGCTTCACGCAAAACACGGTGCCAAGCTGAAGAGCTACGTCATCCAGCAAGGAATCCGTCTCATTGAAATCGACGGATGTCCCATCGACTTCAGGTTCCATATGCATAAGAACAGCAGAAACCGTTGGGCCGTGGTCGGCATCGGCGCCAAAAAAAGCCGGACGCGGCAGCGTCACCACGCATATCAAGAACGGCGGCTCGCTGATGACACCGGAACTGGCGCTCTCCCGCGCTTTTGGAACCAGATCGCGTGATGTGCTGGAGCGCGCCAAGGAAGCCGCCATTGCGATGTCGGAAGCGATCGAGAATCACCACCCTCATCTGCTAGGGGAAATCGGGTTCGATATCGGCATAGACGATAACGAGAGAATCTGGATGTTTGAAGCGAATTCGAAGCCGGGCAGATCGATTTTCAGCCACCCTTCACTTAAAGCGGAAGGAAGAGCATCAGTCGAGCATATTTTTGATCACAGTTTGTATCTGAGCGGCTTCCACAGGGGGGAATGATTCGTGATCAGCCGAGTGGAGAGTGATGGAAGACCGGTTGTAGCAATCTTGACCATGCACGATACTCAAACCATGTTCAGAGGCAACCGGCAAAACTTTCAGGAAATCATCAAGACAGGAAAAGATATGGGGTTTCTGGTCTATGTGGTCACGGTACGCGATCTGAAGCTTGATACGGATGCTGTCAAAGGTTATATGCTGTTGAGCGACCATTCCTGGGAGCAGAGGTTATGTCCTCTGCCCCAGGTTATCTATAACCGGATTCCATACCGTGAGGATGAAGCCCTGCCGTGGGTTCGCCGCAAAATCAAGGAATGCCAAAGGCATCCCCATATCGTCCTCTACAACCCACATTTCTTTAATAAGTGGAGACTTTTCGCTTGGCTGAACAAATCGCGGTTAACCAAGCAATGGACTCCTCTGACTAAGCGCTTGAAGGGGTATCCGACTTTATATGAGATGATGAAGCAGAAACCCTACCTGTATCTAAAACCGGAGGATGGCAAAGCCGGTCAAGGAATTATGAGGATTCGGTACCAGAAAAACAAATCGCTCCCCTACCGCATCCAGATTCAGAACAACAAAAACAGTACCACGTACAAATCGGCTTCCTTGGAAAGGCTCTGGAACCGGGTTTATCAGGAAACCAAAGGAAGCTCATACCTTATTCAGCAGGGAATCGAGCTGGCTCAGGTCCATGGCCGTTCCTTTGATCTCCGCATTCTTGTGCAAAAGAACGATTCGGGTTCCTGGGCGGTCACGGGAATCGGAGCACGCATGGCAGGGGCCAAGAGCATAACCACGCATGTTCCCCGCGGGGGAACGATTGAGGACCCGGAGAAGCTGCTGCCGATCGTATTCGGTCCGGAACGTTCCGATGCCATCCTGGGCGAGGTTAGAAAGGCAGCCGTGCATATGGCACGGCAGATTGAGAAATGCTCCGGGCAGATCCATGGGGAAATGTCCATGGACCTCGGAATCGATAACGAAGGCATCCTTTGGTTCTTCGAGGCGAATTCAAGACCGATGAAATTTGACGAACCGGCGATCCGCAAAAAATCACTGGAGCGGATTTTTCAATATTCCGACTACCTGATCAAGCATAAGTAAATCTTGCACGGTCTCAAGCACCGGTCAAAGATGCACGGAAAGGAGGGGATCATGTGGAAATCTCATGTCTCTCTCTCGCAGGCCCGGAAGAATGGCCGCATGCCAGACAGCAATGCAGCGAGTTCTTCAGGCGTTACAGCAGCAAGCGTCTAACCCGCGAAGGTTATCAGCGTCTGGCATCGTTATCCTACGAGGAGCTGCTGCAGCCCGGCACTTCGATCGTGGCGGCAACGGTTCGGGGCGATATCGGGCGCATACCGGTGGGGATTTGCTTTGCGGCGGATTATGGAGAAAGTGCCTGTATGATTGCTGTACACCCTCTATACCGCAACCGGCAAATCGGTTCTTCCCTGATCCGCTCGCAATTATCCAGGTTCGGGCGGCTGCGATGCAAAGTGGCTGCAGATCATACGGCAAGTTTGCAAATGTGCTTTCATGCAGGGATGCAGGCCATTGCTCTTGAGCAGGGTCCGACAGGAAAACCTACGCTCATTATGAGCGGAATCCTGCCCCTGCACCAATCATTTAATGCTGACTCTATTCAAGAAGGTGAACCTCTGTGTCGAAACCCGTCTTAGGTATTATGACGCTTTACTTGGATGAACGGAAAAAGCTGGAGGAACGGCATATCTACGAGCATATGATCAAGGAAGGAAAGGCAATGGGGCTGGACGTCTACGTCTTCACCCCCGCCGAGGTCAACAGCGCCCAAGGGCTGATCAACGCCATGGAATACGACCCTGACCACCAAAGATGGAGCCGGAGGTGGCGGTCGTTTCCCGACATGATCTTTGACCGCTGCCGCATTCAAAAGAGTCCGCGCTTTCAACAGCTGCTGCGCTTTCGTTCCCGCTACCGGTACTTGCTGTTTCTGAACCGGCCGCTGCGCAACAAATGGACGATTCATCAAATACTGTCCACCAAAAAACGCTTCCGGCCGCATCTGCCGGACACCCGGATCGTTACGAGCACCAGTGACATTCACCGGATGCTCCATGTTCACCCTGTCGTTTATTTTAAACCGATCAACGGAACGGGCGGACGCGGAATCCTGCGGATTGCGAAAGTGCCGGGCGTTACGGGCACGTATGAAATCAGGGGACGCAATTCCAATCGGAGCATCATTAAACCGAAACGGGTGCCATCGGGCCATTTGGCGCAATATTTATCGGGCTGGGGCAATAAAGACCGATATCTCGTCCAAGAGGGAATACAGCTGGAGCTGCCGGACGGAAGAGTGCATGACTACCGAATGCTCGTGCAGAAAGACGGTGCCGGTCAATGGCAGGTGACCGGCTGCGTGGGACGCGTCGGGGCGCCGAAGAGCGTAACCTCCAACCTGCATGGCGGCGGAAGCGCAACGATGATGGAAGAATTGTTAAGCAAATGGATCGCAGATCCGGCAAAGCGCGCCAGCATCCGCGAGGAAGCCGATTCCCTCGGCGTGGCCATAGCCCAATTTCTGGACGGACAATATGGAGGCTTGTGCGAGCTTGCGCTGGATCTGGCAGTGGATAAAACCGGAAGGGTTCTTCTCTTGGAGGTGAATCCTAAGCCATCAAGGGAAGTATTCTCGCAGATCGGCGATATGGCTGCCTACCGCGAATCCATGGTGAAGCCCTTAGAATATGCCATGTGGGTATACAGTCAAAAAAAATCCGCGAAGAATGCTTAAGGCCAAACCCCGGAAAATCGAATACTATAATCCGAAAACACGCACAAAGGCTGTTTCCAAGAGGGTTGCATGCTACCCTTGGAAACAGCCTTTGTGACTCCTATCCAATCTACTCGGCTTGGTCATGAAGCTTCAGCAGCTGTGAAAAAGAATGGATGACAACGTCCGATCCCTTCAGCTCCTGATCCTCGCCAAAACCTGCATAGCGGCAGCCAATGACGGTTTGTCCGTTCTCTTTGCCTGCCTCCACATCCGATGATCGGTCTCCTACCATCCAGGCATCCTTGATTTCATGCTGATCCAGCAGCAATCTGACCAAATCCACCTTCGAAGCCGTTCCGTGCTCTCCGGCACTGTAGACTCCTTCAAAAAGCGGCATAAGCCCCCTCGCTTGGGAGATGCCCTTCACGTAATCCTCCAGGCCGTTGCTGGCAACAAACAGTCGGACGCCGCGCCGATGAAGCTCCTCCAGCGTCTCCTTCACCTCAGGATACAAAACGGCTGCTTCATCGCTTAAACCTTCGAGCTCCAGCTGCAGCAGCAGCTCGTTTGCACGGTTATGGGCTGCCGGCGTCGCATCCGGTATGACCTTCTTCCAAATGTCTTCGAGCAGCATCCCCAGACATCCAAGCATGAGCTCCTCATCCGGCGTTTCTCCTTCGTAGTGCCCCTCTTCGCGCAGAATGTCGAACAATTTGTGATAGGCGGGCAGCAGCAGGGTCTCCGTCTGAAACAGCGTTCCATCCATGTCAAATATCATTGCTTCCGGCTTGATTAACGTAGCTGTTTTTTCCAATTTTGTCCTTCCCTTCGCTCCATATAATCTGATTCTAGTCTAATCTCCCCTCATCATATAGGAACCATATCACATCTGCAAATCCCATTCCCCCATTACTGTTGCTTTATGTCTATATCATCATGCGTAACCAAGGCCGCTTTAACGTTGTTATATATACAATAAGTTCGAAGAAAGGAGAGGATGAACTTGCCGGAAACAAGGGAGTCTGGTGAAGCATCGGCCATCGGGCTGCTGGAAGCCGAACTGCTGGCAGAGCTGGACCGGTATGATCCCCGTGAGCAAGCCGCCATTCTCAAGCGGATGGTTAACCGGCTTAAGAAGGGCCGATATGTCCGAAGCCCGATCGCCCTGGTGAAGGAGATGGTTCGGACACCGCTTGTATGGTACCTGTTGTCCCTGGGGATTGTGATACCGATCCTGTTCTATATCCTGTTCGTTTGGATCTCGCTGGCGGTTGAAGGGTAACGCCGGAACGAAGCGTTATTGTTCAAATTCGGGGCGCCGCCAGATCATTAAAGTAGCGGCGCACCATGCCGAGGTAACAAACGGCAGATATTTGAGACCCTTCAACCCGTCCTCGTCTCCTCCAAATACCATGTGCGACGTAACGGCGATCACTGCATTCAAAACGATCCCGCCTGCAAAACCTCCGATTAAAGCCATAACCAGCACGGCAAGGCTTCTCATGTTCGTATTACCCCTTCTGTTCCTGCCGATAGGATGGGAGTACACCACGTGCCGTATCCACGGCAAGCCAGAACAATCCGATGGCAATGACCGGATGCCATGCCCCTGCGACAGGCAGGTTCGCCGTGAGGTATTGGCCGAAGACCAATAACAACAGAGCCAGTGATCTCCATTTATACGGGGCGGGCAGTTTGCCTGTAAAACCAAATATCAGCATGAGCAGCGGCACGATTTCAAAAAAATGGACAAACAGGGTGTGGCTTCTCCACATCGATCCGTCGTGAAACAGCGCCATGCCGGCAATAAACGTCTGAACGGCAATACAAACAACAAATAACCATGCCAGCCCTAACGAAATCCATACGGCCAGCGGTTTTTTTCTTACAGGTTGTTGCGTCATATCGATATCCCTCTCTCGATTTTAAAATTTTTACGAGATCATCCTATCATCGAAATGTTGCGATCTTGTGATGATGGCTTGCGGATTCCGTGAAATTTTCCAATTGCGGCTGGAAACCGTATATAATGGGGTGGATTTACCGCTGAACCTAACGAATCAATGGAAAGGCAGGATGCTTGCATGGCACATACCTTGCTTCTTGTGGACGATGAACGGAAAGTCATTGAATTTATGGAGCCATTCCTCCGTCAGGAGGGATTTCACATCATTACCGCTGCGACCGGAACGGAGGCTTTGGCCAAGGCGAGAGACGCCAAGCCGGCGCTGGTTGTATTGGATTGGATGCTGCCGGAATTAAGCGGCATTGAAGTATGCCGGGAGCTCAGAAAATCAAGCCGTGTCGGCATCATTATGGTTACCGCCCGGATTGAGGAAACCGATAAGCTGATCGGACTGGAGGTAGGCGCCGACGATTACATGACCAAGCCTTTCTCCCTGCGAGAGCTGGCTGCGCGCATTCGGTCGGTCCTTCGCAGAATAGAAGGCGAATCGGTTACTGAAGAAATGCTTAAGCGCGGCGATTTAACGATCTCGGAAACCCAATGCCGGGTATGGAAACACGACCGGGAGATCCTGCTTACTCCTACCGAATTCAAGCTCCTCCTGACCCTTGCTTCCAGGCCTGGCGTGGTATACAGCCGTCTGCAGCTGCTTCAGGCGGCCATGGAGGATGATATCCACAATGATGAACGGACCGCGGACGCCCATATCAGCCGGATCCGCAAAAAAATCGAAGAGGACCCGGCCGAGCCCGTTTTTATCAAAACGGTGTATGGATTCGGTTACCGGTTTGAGCAGCAGCCATGAGCGTGGGCCGCAAAATCTTCATCGTCCTCTCGTCGTTCATTATCGGTTTCAGCACCGTCTTCGTCCTTCTTACTTATATCGTGATCCGCGATTCCATGGATGTCATGCTGCAAACCTCCCGCGAAGAAGAGCTGGATCAGCTCCAGGACCGGCTGGTCGGCTACTACGTAAAGAATGGGCATACTTTCCGTGCCGTTCAGGATCAGGCATGGTTAGCGGACAGTCCCCGTTCGGCTGACCGCCAGGAGAGCATCCTGCTGGTATCCGGGGAACAAACGGCCCTCTTGCATGAGGGGGAGGCTGTAGAGCAGCTGATCAAACGTCTGGGGGTAAAGCGGACGTTACATGTTGAAGGCAAAGCGGTCGCAGAGCTGTATTATTATGATACGGATGTGGCAAACCTGACCAAGCTTCGGATCGGCACGCCCACATCCATCATTATTCTGCTGGGCGGAGGCACCATCCTCTTCGTCCTGCTATCCCTCGGCGCGGCATACTGGATATCGCGAAGGCTCACGGCGCCCCTGCGGAAACTCGTCCCGGCCATCGAACGCCTCGGTCAAGGCGAGTACGGCATTCAGGCCCCCGTCACCTCGGAGGACGAATACGGGAGGGTCGCCGTCGCTTTTAACGGAATGTCTTCCAAGCTCGAACAATCGGAAATGGTCCGCCGCAATTTGGTGGCTGACGTCGCCCATGAGCTTCGCACACCGCTGACCATCGTGAGGGGAAAGCTGGATCTGCTTCAACAGAATCGGCAGCCGATCGAACCCGAACTGCTGCTTCCCATTCAGGACGAATTGATTCGCTTAACCCGGCTCGTGGGTGACCTCCATCAATTATCTTTAGCCGAAGCGAAGCAGCTGCCGCTGGTTCGAATACCAACCGATATGCTGGTTCTGCTGAGTCAAATCCGGGAACGGTTAGAGCCTGAGGCGGAGGCTAAGAACTTGGCCCTGCGACTGACGAGCGCTACGGAACGCACCTCCGTACCCGTTGATCCGAGCCGAATCACCCAGGTGTTCCTGAATCTGTTCGTCAACGCGATCCGGTATACGCCCCATGGCGGGCTTGTCCACGTTTCGCTGTTAGAGGAGTCCCCATCCGGCATGCTTCGGATTGATATTCGGGATACGGGTCCAGGGATTGAAGAAGAGCATCTTCCTTATCTCTTTAACCGCTTCTACCGCACGGATGAAGCGCGTGCGCGGCATCAAGGCGGCATGGGACTAGGTCTTGCGATTGCCAAGGAATTCATCGTATCTCATGGAGGCACGATTCAGGCAGAGAGCAAGCCGGGGCAGGGTACCACCTTTACGGTCCGGCTGCCGTATCATGATTCGGACCAGGAACTGCACGACCTAATGCCGCCATAACTTCCATCCCCCATAAACAGGCCCGGCCGCAATCGGCCGGGCCTGTCATGATGAACGATTTATTGGCAGATGGGAACGATGTCGGCACCCTAGAAAATCTTTTTCGTTTCCCGATCTTCCTTGATGATCTCAACGGCCTCCCGGAAGCGGATGGAATGAATAATTTCACGTTCCCGCAAAAATTTGAGACTGTCCTGCAAATCCACGTCATCCGTCATGTCGATGAGCCATTGATATGTAGCGCGCGCTTTCTCTTCTGCCGCAATGTCCTCATACAAATCGGCAATCGGATCGCCTTTAGCTTGAATATAGGTTGCCGTCCAAGGTACGCCGCCGGCGTTCTCATAATACAGCGCATGATCGTGATTGGCATAGTGCGCGCCCAATCCGGCTGCCTCCAGCTCAGACACGCTTGCATCCTTCGTCAATTTGTACACCATCGTGGCAATCATCTCGAGATGTGCGAATTCCTCGGTTCCGATATCGTTGAGCAATCCGATCACTTTGTCTGGAATCGTATACCGCTGGTTCAGATAACGCAGGGCAGCGGCCAGTTCGCCGTCAGCGCCTCCATATTGCTCCGTCAGAAATTTGGCCATTCTCGGATCACATTTACTTACGCGCACCGGATACTGAAGCTTTTTTTCATATACCCACATGGGCTCTTCCGCCTCCTTGTTCTCGCTTTTCCTCTTCGTGAGGGCTGCATGCTGGTGATGGAGAAAGCTGCAGCCCGCTAGTCAACACTGTCAAACCTGCCAAGGCCACGGGCCTTGGGCCCATTCGAACGGATACTTGGAAAAAGCACGACCAAAATTTTGCAGCGGCCCATACAGCTCTTGAAATTGCTTCGCAAGCACCGTCCTTTCCTGTGTTAGCTTGTTGAACTGCTCGATGCTCTTGAGATCATCTGGATGAGTATCCAAATACAGGTTCAGCTCCACCAGGACAAAATCCAATGCCTGAAGCTGCTCCAGCATTTCGTAATACTTCCGATCTCCAACCTGGGGTCTGGCTTCGTTCACGGCCGATCACTCTCCTTTAAATTTTCGCGAGGTATACGGGCTATACAAGGACGGCCATAACGTTCCGTGCCTCAATGCCTCGGCAGGGCTAAACTGCGGCAGGCCGGGCGGTTGAAACACGATAAACTGGTTAACAGGCACCACATACGTTCTGTAGGGCTTAGGCGGGCAAGGATCAAATGGCGAATGAAATACCGGGTATACGCGCACCTCATGGTTTTCCTTCAAGGGTATTCCTCCTTATCGTTACTATCCGTCGTTATCAAGGGCTCTTCGTATTTAACATATGTCTTCCGCCCAGAAAATGAACTCTAAAATGACAAAAAAACCCTCTCCCCTGGAATATTTCCGGGAAAAGGGTTACATCAAGTTGTCCTTCAGAATTTGATCTTGATTTGGAACAAGCCCGCTTTACGCATGGCGGAATAGATAATGACGACCAAGGGGCCGATAAAAAATCCGATCACGCCAACCAGCTTAAATCCGACATACATGCTGACCAGGGCCGGTAATGCGCCGATGCCGACGGCATCCCCAATGACCTTCGGCTCCAGCACGCGGCGGATCACCGTTATCAGGATGAACAGGAAAATCAAGCCGATTCCTGTAAAAATATCGCCTACCGCGAGCAGGTAAATGGACCAGGGGATCAGTACGGAGCCTACGCCAAGGATCGGCAGGATGTCGACAATCGTGACAAGCAGGGCGATGGCAAGCGGGTAATTGATACCTAATACCAGCAAGCCGAGCAGCGTGATCACGTACGTGAACAAACTGAGGATCAGCTGGGCCCGCAAAAAGCCGAATATCGATTTTTTCAGGCTGAGCAGCACTTCATTCACCTGCGACTGGGAAGACTCGTCGAACAGCGACAACACCTTTTCGCGCATCGTATCGAGGCTGAACGCAAACAAGTATACCGCCACGCAGAATACGATGAACGTGACAAACAGGTTAGGCAGCGTTTTGGCAAAGGACAGGAAGGTTGAAGATACCGAATTGACCAGCGACTGCACATAGGAAGAAATATTCGACATAAATTCGGTAAGACTGTCGGCAAGGCCCGGCGAAACGCCGTTCAGCATGTCCTGAGCCTGAATAATCGTATGCTGAAGGAATTCATTGGCTCCCGCAAAATATTGCGGAGCCCTGCTCCAGTATTCGACCAGCTGGTTAAACACCTGAAGCCCGATCAGATAAGCCAGAAGCAGCATCAAGAGAAGAAATAGCGTGCTGGTCACGGTTGCGGCCGCAATGCGGTTCAGCCGGAGCCTTTTCATCAAGAGCCGATTTAACGGCTCCAGTGCAATAGCAATCACGATAGCCAACAGGAACGGAGCTCCGACCGTAAACATTCCGTACAGCAACAGGAGCCCCAGACCGATAAAGATCAGCTGCTTAATCGACATAATCCACTTCCTAACAAATAGAGTCTTGCTAGTTCTGGGTGAGGCTGCTTTCCAGCTTCTGATGAATCATGACGCGGGTTACGCGTAACCGGGTAGACTCCTCAACTTCAAAGACCACCCCGTCAAAGGCGGTTTTCTTCCCGACTGCCGGGTTCCCTTCCAGCTCCTTGAACAACCAACCGCCAATGGAATCGACGTCATGCTCATCAATCATCAAGCCGGTCAAATCATTCACTTCTTCGATGAGCATTCGCCCGTCTACCGAAAAGGACTCATCATACACTTCGATTTCCGGCCGCTCGTCTTCGAACTCATCGTACAGGTCCCCGACAATCTCTTCCAGAATCTTCTCAGCCGTGAGAATGCCGGCGGTCCCTCCGTATTCGTCCACCACGAGCGCAAGCTGCTCATGTCTTGCCTGCATCTTCCGCAGCACCTGGCTGATTTCCATGGATTCCGATACGTCCATAATCGGTCTCACCAAGGATGTCAGATCACGCTGTTTCTCCGGCTCTGCGAGAAGGAGATCCGTAATGTGGACAAATCCGATGATGCGGTCCTTGTTGTCCGTTGCAACCGGGTAACGGGAATGCTTCGTCTCGTTGACGATCCGAAGATTCTCCTCCAAGGTAAAATTGGTGAACAATACGTCCATATCCGTCCTCGGCAGCATAATTTCCCTGGCTCTCAAATCGGAAAAATCGAACAGGTTGTCCATCAATTTCATCTCGTTCTCGTCGATGACACCGCTCCGTGCGCTCTCGGTCATCAGAATCCGAATCTCTTCCTCGGAGTGGGCCGCCTCGGCCTCGCTTGCGGGCTCGATGCCGACCAGCTTCAGAATACGGTTAGCGGAAGCATTGAGCACCCAGATCACCGGCAGAAAAATGCGGTAAAACCAGAGCAGCGGGGCTGACAGAAGCAGTGCCGTGCCCTCCGTCCGCTGAATAGCCAAAGATTTCGGTGCAAGCTCCCCTAACACAATATGCAAAAAGGTGATAATACAGAAGCCCACCGCGACCGATATCGTGCTGATCAATCGCTCATCCGCAAAGCCGATGCTGTGCATGATGGGAGCTACCAGCAATTCGGAAATGGCGGGCTCCCCGATCCAGCCGAGTCCCAGGGAAGTCAGGGTAATCCCGAGTTGGGTGGCGGATAAATAAGCATCCAGCTTTTGGTTTACTTTCAGCGCAATGCCGGCAAGCCGGTTCCCTTCGCTAACGAGCTGGGTCAGCCGGGATTGGCGCATTTTCACGAGTGAAAATTCGGCGGCTACAAACACGCCGTTCAACAAAACGAGCAGGAAAACCAAGAGTAAATTCAAAATCAGTTTCCCGACCTCAAATTCCTCTGCCATGATGACACGCCTTCTTTCTAGGGTTCTAGTTTGTCTTTGCTTTTCTCGACTTGAAATCCACACCCCGATAGTACATGTCGGCTACCAACAGGTTCGGACCGCAGCAGCTCACTGCATCGCAGTGGCAGTTGACCGTTTGATTCAACGGATGACCTGTAGACCATGCGTCAAAAATATCGTCCAGCTTCTGTTCCTTAATATTACCAAAAGCCGGGATATCAGCAAAATCCGTTACGTACACGTCGCCCGAGAATAAATTCACATTCACCCGGTTACGGCCATCCGGATCGTTCCGAACCGTTACGTTCGGTTCTTGCCGCAAGCGGCGAATGATCTCCTGGTCATGATCGTCCGAGCTGCAGGCATAGAACGGCAGCGTTCCGAACAGCATCCACATGTCCCTGTCTCGGACATCCAGCAAATGATGGATGGCGGCTTTCGTATCGGCCAAGGACAAGACGGGCAGCGCGGATGCAAAGTTCGAAGCATACATCGGGTGAACCTCGTGCCGCTTGCAGCCCATGTCCTTGATCAGCTTATGAATGCCGCCCAGTTTCGTATGCGTTCTGTAGTTAATCATGGATTCGGCGGATATGTACATGCCGGCCGCGCTCAGCTTCTCCGAATTGACCAGCATCGTGTCGTACATCTTGTATGCCGTTTCCTTGGAGACGGGGCGAGCGCTATTCGCAAATCCGACCTCATAAAAGTCGTCCCCGTTCAAGTAATTGAACGAAATATGCATAACGTCCAGATAGGGCAGCATCTTCTCGTACCTGCCGATATCCAGCGTCAGATTGGAGTTGATCTGAGTCCGGATTCCCCGTTCCTTGGCGTACTTGAGCAGGGGAACAATCACGTTATCCACCGTTTTGCCCAGAAACGCCGGTTCACCGCCCGTCAGGCTGATCGTCTGCAGATGCTCTACCTCATCCAGCCGCTTCAGCATCGTATCCAGGGGCAGCATCGGGGCTTCCTTCATGACGAGCATATCACCGACAGCGCAATGCTCGCAGCGCATATTGCACAGATGCGTCACTGTCATTTCCACGCTGGTCAGCACGTGGCGGCCATGCTCGCGCAGGGAAGTTATCGGATCCCACGGATCATAACTCGGCGAAATAGGCCTTACGGCTGATGGAAACGGCTGTGCTGTATTACTCATGGTTCACTCACCTTATTTCTTTGAATTACCGATTCAGTCAGTACAACTTGCTTGGATGTACTCTACGGTTTTGATAATGTCCATTATATGATTATAACATACCCAAACAGAAGGCTTCTGCTTGGTTCGGCTGGAAATCATCCGGCTTCCCCCCGTTTGTCCGAACGTTCCTTGGAAGCAAGCTTAGATGCCGGAAACATCCATGCGGGACTCCACCAATTCGCTCTGCCCAGCATCTTCATGAATGCAGGCACAAGCAGCACCCGAATCACGGTCGCGTCCAGCAGAATGGCTGCTGTCAGGCCTAAACCGATCGCTTTCATCACTTCATTGTCCGTAAATACGAAGGCACCCACAACGACGGCCAGAATCAGAGCCGCGCTGGTAATCAGACCGCCCGTACTCTCCAAGCCCTCGGCCGTGCTGAATTCGTTATCCCCCGTCCGTTCATAGTTCTCCATGATCCGCGAGAGCATCATGACTTCATAGTCCATCGATATGCCGAACACCACGCAGAATATCAGGACCGGCAGGAGCGCGAAGATGGACCCTGTAGAAGAAACGCCCAGCCACTCCGCACCAATGCCCTCCTGAAATACCCACACCACGATACCGAGTCCGGCGCCCAGGCTGAGCATGTTCATGACGCTGGCCTTTAAGGGGAGCACGATCGACCGGAATGCGAAGAGGAGGATGATATAAGTCACCGCAAATACGAATACCAGGACGTAGGAAATGTTCTGCTGGATGGCTTCCATGATGTCCAGTTTATACGCAGGGCTGCCGGTGACATAGGTCTTCAGTTCATTCGTATCCATGGTCCGCAGCGCTTGGACAAGCTGCATCGTGAGTGCATGGGATTCCTCATGCTCCGGAGTCACGGCAACGGCTGCCATATTTCCTCTGACAAAACGATGCTGCTCCAGCTGCTGGCGGATGTCTTGGCGGGACAGAACGTTTGATACCTCCTCCACCGAACCCCTGCCAACGCTTAGATAACTCTCTACCCGCTTCACGCCTGGCATGAGCCTGATTTCATCCGTGTATGCTTTCATAAGCTCGATGCTGTGCGGATCCGCATAGGAAGACGGAAGCTCCACCGCCACAACGATCGAATTCAATTCGCGTTCGTCATAAGCTTGCGTAAGCAGGTCGTGGCCATAACGGGATTCATAGGCGGGGGGCAGCACTTCGGCAGCGGGGATGGCAATGTTCATGTTTCGGACCGGATAGATCGCCACCAGCAGCAAACCGATCGCTGCTACAGAGATGGTCACGGGATGGGCCATAACAAAACCGGAGATCCTTCTCCACATGCCCAAGGTCTGCCGGCCCCGAAGCGCCCGGAGTTTGGCCGGAAAGAGAGGGAGCGCATCGATGCGGGGGCCCAGCATCCCCAATAAAGCCGGAAGAAGCGTGTTGCCGGCCAGCACCGAGAACAGCACGACGGTAATGCCGCCTATGCTGAAAGAGCGGAAGATCGGCAGGTCGATGAAACTCATCGCCACAAAACCGATCAACACGGCAGCACCCGAGAACATCACTGCTTTGCCGGCGGTTGCGCAAGTGACAGCCAGTGCGGATCCCACATCCCCGCTCCGTGTTCGCAATTCTTCTTTGAAGCGGCTAACGATCAGCAAGGCATAATCAATGCCTACGGCCAAACCAAGCATCGTGACGACATTCGGAAGAAAATTGCTGATCGTGCCGTCGGCCAGAGCGACAAAATACAGAATGCCCATCGTGACCACCACGCTGACAATTCCGGCGATTAAGGGAAGAAGCGCGGCAGTCAATGTGCCGAATACGACCGCCAGGATGAGCAAGGCTGCAGGAATGCCTATCATTTCCGCATGGATAATATCGCTCTTAACGGCTTGATTCATATCGGCGAAGATGGCGGTATTCCCCGTTATGTACGTATCCGCTCCCGTGATGTCGGGAACCGAGTCTCTGATCTCTTCAAACTGCTGCAGGGCTTTCGAGGAATCCGGATCCAGCAGCACCGTCACGGATACGATATGATCCTGGCCAGCCTTATGAGCTGCCATATTCATATACGTATCCCTGACATATGGGCGGTCACGCAAAGGCGCAAGCTCCGTCAGTATCCGCCTCTGCGCCGTCCCCGCCGTCAGGTTCTCATCGTGTCGACTGACAACGACGATATCCAGCGAGGCTGCCGACAATCCCAGACCCTCCTCCAGCTTCTCGATTCCGATCTGGGCCGGGCTATCCTTCGGCGTAAACCCGTTATGCTGCAATATGGACGGCAGCTTGAACGCAAACGGAAGCAGCACGCAAAACAAAATAAGCCAGGTTACAACAATGGCTTTACGGTAGCGGTAAATCAGTCGCCCCCATGTATGCAGCAATGTTGCATGGCCGTTACGTCTCACGAGTCAACCTCCTTATGCTCCAGTTTGATCTATGGTGCTCTGTCCGATGCCGGCGATCATAACGGCCAGCGTCTCGGATAAATCCAGTTCGTAAGGCGCGGATAACGGGGTGCCCTCGGCATCCGTCAATACGCGGACAACGGGTCGATGCGGCACATGCGCGTGGATCCTGGATACCACTCCATTCTCACCCGTATGCAATTTCACGGTGATCCCGGGAGGATATATCGCTACCCGATCCCGAAACATGGCCAGGAATGATTGTTCATACAGCGTTCCCGATCCGGCGTACATGACCTCCACCGCTTCGTGCGGCAGCAATGCAGGCTTGTACACCCGCTGCGTGGTCATCGCATCGTAAGAATCCGTTATCGCGATCCATTTCGCGTATTCATGGATGTCAGGTCCCTTCAAAGCCCGGGGATAACCGCTGCCATCCAGGCGCTCATGATGTGACAGGGCGCAATGCGCCGATAACAGCGGAATGTTGGGCTCGTCCTTCAATATTTTGAAGCCGATCTCGGTGTGCTTCTGGACCTCGCGAAATTCCTCCTCGCTAAGCCGTCCTGGATGATTCAGCAGCTTCTGGCTTATCCGCGTTTTGCCGATATCGTGCAGCAGGGCCCCCAGGCCGAGCACCCTCAGCTCTTCCCGGTTATACCCGTAAGAAACGCCAAGAACCGTCGAGTAGACGCATACGTTCAGAGAATGACGGTACAGGTTGTAATCGTTCGTATTCATATCGGTCAGCAGCACCATGCCCTCATCATGTTCCGAAATTTCATCCATAATGGATTCCATCATCCCAGAGAACGTTTTGCCCAAATGAAGGAAGCTGCCTTTCAGAGCAGCCTGGCTCTCCAGGTTCTTGAAGCTGGTCCGAATCGATTGGATCGCCTGCAGCCGCGTCTCTTCGGTCAACAACTCCGGAACCACGATATCCTCCGTCATCGGATCCTCGATGTATACATACCCGAGTTCCAGCGTGCCCAGACGGCGGATCAGCCCGGCTGTCAGTTCCACGCCCTCGGCAAGCAGGATTAAACCGTCACTATTGTATATTTTCTTACCAAGAACCATGCCCGGCCTCAACGCGTTGATAGGTATAAGACGCAAAATCCGTCACTTCCTCTGCTATTCTGAAACTTGTGTGGGATATAGCGTCTAGTCTTCAGTGGATCACGATACGAAGAAGCCGGATCTCCTTCTTGTGTCTACTCCTGCTTAATGCATGATGAACAGCCAAAAAACGGCGGCGAGACCAAAACGGTAGATCGCAAAATGAGTAAGCCTTATCTTCTGTATGAGTTTCATGAAGGCCAAGACGACAAAATAAGCGACAACAAACGAAACGATAAATCCGGCTAGAAATACGCCGATCGTATCTAAAGTAAAATATCGGTAAGAATCCAGCAATTCATATCCTGATGCGGCACACATGATGGGAATCGCGATAATAAACGAGAAATCGGCCGATGCCTTATAACTCACACCGCTAAGCATGCCCCCGGAGATCGTAGACCCCGAACGGGAAAAGCCCGGCCATAGGACGGATATGATCTGGTAGATCCCAATCAGAAAGGCCTGCTTATATGTCAAATCATCCATATCATGCGCGGTCACTTGGACTTTATGCTTATTGTACCATTCCGCAAAAATCATAAAAATGCCGCCGGCAACGAGTGCAAACAGCACCGTCTGCGCATGGAACAGGCTTTTGATGAAATCCCTCGCAAAAAACGCAACCAGCAGGGCCGGAGCAATCCCCAAAAATATATGCATCAGGTTCAATCGCCTCCGAGGCACTTTCCGGGTCAACGGCTCGCTTCGGCTCCACCCGAGCAGATTCAAAATCCGATTCCAATAAACAATCGCGATCGCCAAAATGGCTCCTAGCTGAATGACAACCTCAAACGTCTTCATGATCGGTGTTTGGTCGTCGTAACCGAGCACCTTGGCCGTCAAAATCATGTGGCCCGTGGAAGACACCGGAATGAATTCGGTTAGTCCTTCCACGATCCCCAGTATGATGGATGTGATAAAATCCATGTCCTACCCCTCCCTTACCTTTGTCCTCCTCATATGTATGCTCGGCCAAAGGAAGTTAGTCGGGGGTTGTCAGGATATCCAGCGTGGAATCATGGACGCTTCAAGCGATCCGGGACGCGAAAGCTCGCTCCGCAGCAGGTCTCGAATAAACTCGGGCAGCATATAAACCGTATCCGTTCCAAGCGCCAGGGTCTCGTATCCGATTTTAAAAGTAAACATGTCGAGCGTTCCCACATGATATTCCCGCTGCCATTCCAGCGGTTGTCCCTTGAAGGAGATTTGCGTGATCTTCCGGTAAGGCTCCCCATCCTTGTCATATCGGATCTTTAATCCATCGACGGCCAGGCCCCCTAACAGATACCCGCGGAAGCCGAAGCCCATGATCTTCTTCCCGCTAAACTCCGGAAGCAGACTCTCTTCAAGCGCCTGATAGATATGTTCTCCCCGCAATTTCACGACACAGGGATTAATCGGTGACGGGCACAAACCATGCAGCATCCCGGTGCTGATTTCGCCCTCCGGCAGCGGTCCCAGCAGCTGCCCGGAATTGACGATCGCAATTTCCGCACCCGTGTGCTGCAGCACGGCCTGAGCCAACAGGTTCGCAAACGGCGATTCCTCCTCATAATGGATCGGCAGGCTGCGGTCGATCACGGCCACGGCTTCGGTTAACTTCTCCTTGGCCAGCTCATGATGTTTCAGGATGGCCTGCTCCACGATGGGCTCCATCAGACTTTTATCCACAGGCAGCAAGGTTCCCTCTACGCAGGTAAACCGTTCACCAACGTCGTTTCGCTCCATAACGAGGCGACCTACGTATTGTCCGAATTTGCCCGCGCCGCATACGGCTGTCTTCCCGATCATTAGCGGCTCTTCAAGGATGTGATGGGTATGGCCGCCAAGTATGACATCAATGCCTTCTACATGTTCTGCTAATCTTTTATCAATCGTTAGTCCTAAATGGGATAAAACGATAACGATATCACACTGGCCCTGAAGCGCTCGAACCTGTTCGGCGATGGCCTCCACCGGGTCTCCTGCTTCCCAGCCTAACAATTGATAAAATCCTGCAAAAGCTGCCGTTGCGCCGGTGAGCCCGATCGAAATGCCATCCCGTTCCAGGATCACATGCCGTTTCATCCATGAAGGAGGACTGCCGCTCTCCGTCTCCCTGATGTTGCAGCAAACGACGGGGCACTGCAGTCCGGCATATACATGCTCCAGAACATCGTACGAAATGGTCAGGCCTTCGTTATTGCCGATTGTAATCGCGTCGTATCCTGTCAAATTAATGACATCCACATTCGCTTGCCCCATCGAGCCTTCGGTTTCCACCGATGCGCGATCCATATGGTCGCCGATATCCAGCACGATCGACTTATCGCCGGCAGCCGTCTTTTCCCGGGAAATAAGTGCCGCCACATTGCTCATCATCTCGAAATGGCTGTGTATATCGTTGGTATATAATATGGTCAGCTTTTGTTTATTGCTTTTAAGACCCATCTGGCGGCCCCCTCCCAAGTTACTTTTACGATAATTTCCGGTCTTACAAGCATAACATTTTAGCGAAGAATATGGTATATTGTAGCCCATAAGAATTACGAGGTGATCAAAATGTCGACAACCATTTCCATACTGCTATTCGCCGGATTAGCCGATCGCATCGGCACCGCTTCACTTGCATTCGGCGTACCCGCCCTCCCCCTTACGACCGGGGATTTGAAGCTGCTTCTTAGCGAGGCTTATCCTGATGCCCAATCCCAGATTGCCACGGCCTTCGTTGCGGTCAATCAAGAATATGCGCTGCCGGATCAGCTTATTCAGAGCGGGGACGAAGTGGCTCTGATTCCGCCTGTGTCCGGCGGGGACGGAACCAACCTGCAGGACACAGGCTCCAGTTCCTCGTCAGACGGAACGTGCACCATCACCTGCCACCGGCTGTCCGTGGAAGAAACCATCGCCAAAGTGCATGATGATAACCATGGCGCAACGCTTTCCTTTGTAGGCACGACGCGGGAGATAACCGGCCAGATGCGAACGGTAACGCTGGAGTATGAAGCTTACATTCCGATGGCCCTGAAAGAAATGCAGCAAATCTGCATGGACATCCACGGCCGATGGCCCGGCACGAAATGCGCGATTTCCCACCGTATCGGCACAGTCGGAATCGGGGAAACCAGCGTCGTTATCGCCGTATCTTCACCGCATCGGGAAACATGTTACGAAGCAAGCCGATATGCCATCGATCAGTTGAAGCGATCCGTTCCGATCTGGAAGAAGGAGATATGGGACGATGGTTCGGAGTGGAAAGGGGCGCAGGCCGGACCCTGGGACCCAACGGCTAGGCAATAAGTCGCGATTATATCATTGTAAAACCATAATTTTCTTGCTAAGATAGTTTTGATCTTTTTACTTAATATAAGGGCAAGAGGTGCAATGATTTGAGAGTACATGTCACGGACCTGAAACCCGGTGATCAAATACAGCAGGATGCTTACAATACGAACGGCGTTCATGTTCTGCAAAAAGGGGCTTTGCTTCGTTCAGAGGATATATCCAAGCTATTGCAGCACGGTATCGATTACATAGAAATACAGCCGCGCGCGCTGTCTGTATCCCTCGATCCGTTATCTGAAATTTCGGACTCGTTCAACAAGGTTAAACCTCACTTTAACCTTGCGTTTGACGGATGCTCCGCCTTATTTACGGAAGCATCCCAATCCGGAAAGTTCAATGAATCCGTTGTAGACGATGTTTTCCAGCCACTGGTCGGCTCGCTGAACGAGCATACGGATGTGGTATCCCTGCTTCTGCTGTTTAACGGAACAGACGATTATACCTACAGGCATTCCATTCAAGTAGGGATGCTATCCTACTACATCGCGGATTGGATGGGTTACTCCGGCAAGGAAGCCTATGAAATCGGCAAGGCGGGCTACCTCCATGATATCGGCAAGAGTAAGATTTCAAGGGATATCCTGGACAAGCCCGGCAAGCTGACCCCCGAGGAATTCGAGGAAGTGAAGCTGCACACCATCTATGGTTACGAGATGATCGCCGAATCCATGGATGATAAGGTGACCGCCATGGTCGCGCTTCAGCACCATGAACGGGATGACCGTTCGGGCTATCCGCGAGCGCTCCATGCAGACCAGATTCATCCGTACTCTCATATTTGCGCGGTAGCCGATGTCTACAGCGCCATGACAACGAACCGGGTCTATCAGTCCAAGCAGCAGCTGCTAACCGTTTTGCGCGAGCTGTACAGTCTCAGCTTCGGGAAGCTGAACGGCAAGCCGACGCACGCTTTCATTCAGCAGATGCTGCCGAATTTCATCGGCAAAAAGGTTCTGCTGACGACGGGCGAATCCGGCATCATCGTCATGAACCATCCTTCGGACTACTTCCGTCCGCTTGTAAAGACCGATGATCGTTTCATCGACCTCTCCAAGGAATATCATACCGAGATTCAAGAGATTCTGTTGTAACCTGTGTTCCAAAAGATAATCCGGAAGCTGCTAAATTGCTTGCTTCCCTGCTTGAATAACCAGTATTACCGTCAGCCTTGAGGCTGGCGTTTTTTAGTGTCTATTTGTGACGTTTTTCACATCTAATCTTATTGGATTTCGGCAAAATCGAAGACGCGTTCAACCGGCCTGTGCAATCTATACATGTCCTCCTCGTCCACGCCTCGGTGCTATTCCCATAAACGTTCAAGCACAAAAAAAAGAGCGAATCACCCATCCCTGAGTGATTCGCTCCTGTGTTCATATGAACTATTTAGCCGATGGAACCTTCCATTTCGAATTTGATCAGGCGGTTCATTTCAACGGCATACTCCATCGGAAGTTCTTTGGTGAACGGCTCGATAAAGCCCATAACGATCATTTGCGTAGCTTCGGATTCGCTGAGTCCACGGCTCATGAGGTAGAACAATTGTTCCTCGGAAACCTTAGATACGGTCGCCTCATGCTCCAGCGTAATATTATCGTTCTTGATCTCGTTATAAGGAATCGTATCGGACGTCGATTCATTGTCGAGGATGAGCGTATCACACTGGATATTGGCTTTTGCGCCCTCCGCATTGCGGCCAAAGGAAGCAAGTCCCCGGTATGTTACTTTACCACCATGCTTACTGATGGATTTGGATACGATTGTAGACGTAGTGTCCGGTGCCAGATGGAGCATCTTCGCACCTGCATCCTGGTGCTGGCCTTTGCCTGCTACTGCGATGGAAAGTACGGAACCTTTAGCACCGCGACCCTTCAGAACAACGGCAGGGTATTTCATCGTCAGCTTAGAGCCGATGTTGCCGTCCACCCATTCCATCGTGGCGTTCTCTTCAGCAACAGCACGCTTCGTTACCAGGTTGTAGATGTTTGGTGCCCAGTTCTGAATTGTTGTATAACGAACACGAGCATTCTTCTTACAGATGATCTCAACTACCGCACTATGCAGCGAGTTCGTGCTGTAGATGGGGGCTGTACAGCCTTCTACGTAATGTACGAAGCTGTCCTCGTCGGCAATGATCAATGTGCGTTCGAATTGGCCCATGTTCTCGGAATTGATACGGAAATATGCCTGAAGCGGAATTTCACATTTTACGCCTTTTGGAACATAGATAAAGCTTCCGCCAGACCATACGGCACTGTTCAGCGCAGCAAACTTATTATCGGCTGGAGGAACAACCGTTGCAAAGTATTCTTTCAGAATCTCCGGATGCTCTCTGAGAGCCGTATCGGTATCCATGAAGATAACGCCTTGATCCTCAAGATCCTTCTGCATGTTATGGTAAACCACTTCGGATTCGTACTGTGCGGATACGCCCGCCAGAAACTTCTGCTCGGCTTCCGGAATACCCAATTTATCAAAGGTTTCCTTAATCTCGGCAGGTACTTCCTCCCAAGTCTTCCCTTGTTTCTCGGATGGTCTTACATAGTACTGGATATCATTGAAATCCAGCTCATCGAGGTCGCCGCCCCAGCGAGGCATCGGCATTTTCTCGAACTGCTCCAGTGATTTCAAACGAAATTCCAGCATCCACTCAGGTTCGTTCTTGATTTTGGATATTTCCGTCACGACTTCACGCGTCAAACCTTTACCGGTTTGGAAAATAGCCTTGTGCTCGTCACGGAAACCATATTTATACTCTTCCATTTCTGGCGCTTTTTTAGCCATTTAACTTACCTCCCTATCGATCTGTTCATTCGCTTACTTCGCGTCAATTCCTTTTCGGAGTGCGTTCCACGCAAGTGTTGCGCATTTAATGCGGGCAGGAAACTTGTTAACACCGGATAGGGCTTCAATATCCTCGTACTCGTCAAATTCCACTTCATCGCCTTTCATAAGGGAAGAAAAGCGGTCCGCCAGACTGATCGCTTCGTCCAGCGTTCTGCCCTTTACGGCGTCTGTCATCATCGAGGCGGAAGACATGCTGATGGAGCAGCCTTCCCCCGTATATTTGGCATCGGCGACCACGCCGTTCTCTACCTTAAGCTGCAAGGAAATGCGATCTCCGCAGGTCGGATTGTTCAAATCGATGGTTACCGCATCTTCTTCAAACTTGCCGCGATTGCGGGGGTTCTTATAATGATCCATGATGACACGTCTGTACAAATCGTCAAGTTGCATCGCCAAAATACTCCTTTGTCTGGATTAAGGCGCTAACTAATCGATCAACGTCCTCTTCTGTATTATACAGATAAAAGCTCGCGCGTGCCGTGGAAGATACTTTTAACCAACGCATAAGCGGTTGACAGCAATGATGTCCTGCACGAATCGCAATCCCCTGGGCATCCAGAACGGTTGCCACGTCATGCGGATGAACGTCTCCAAGATTGAATGTGATAAGGCCCACTTTACGCTTACGGGGACCGTAAATGGAGATGCCTTCGATCTCGGAGATCCGGTCCATGGCGTAGTTCGCAAGCTGAGCCTCATGCCGTTCGATGGCATCCATTCCGATTTCCTCCAGGAAATCGATCGCGGCGCCAAGTCCGACAGCTCCTGCAATGATGGGCGTGCCGCCCTCAAACTTCCAAGGGAGCTCCTTCCAGTTCGATTCGTACAACCCGACGTCATTGATCATCTCTCCGCCGAATTCGATCGGCTCCATTGATTCCAGCAGCGCCTTCTTGCCGTATAATGCGCCGATACCTGTCGGAGCACACATCTTGTGTCCGGACAAAGCGTAGAAATCGCAGTCCAGGTCCTGAACGTCCACTTTCATGTGCGGCGTGCTTTGCGCCCCGTCCACCACGATAACGGCACCGTGCCGATGCGCGATTTCCGCGATTTGTTTGACGGGATGCACGACGCCCATAACGTTGGACACGTATGCGATGGCTACGACTTTCGTCCGTTCGGTAACCAGTTCCTCTACATCTTCGACACGGATCGTACCGTCAGGCTGTAGAGGAATATATTTCAGCGTAGCGCCGACGGCGATGGCCGCCTGCTGCCACGGAATGAGATTGCTGTGATGCTCCATTTCCGTCAGGACGATTTCATCTCCAGGACCACAAACGGAGCGTGCGTAGGATGAAGCCACCAGATTCAGGGCCGTCGTCGTTCCGCGGGTGAATATAATCTGCTCCGAACTCTCGGCATTTATGAAACGGGCAACCTTCTCCCTGGCTCCTTCATAAGCATCGGTAGCACGGCTGCCGAGCGTATGAACTCCGCGGTGCACATTGGAGTTCTCCCATTCGTAGTACCGCTTGACGGCATCTATGACCACCTGCGGCTTTTGCGATGTCGCGGCATTGTCGAGATATACCAGCGGATGTCCGTTGATCTCCTGGTGAAGAATGGGAAATTGCTCACGGACGGAGGCGATCATTGTCCCAGCTTCCTTTCAACGAGCCCCTGCAGCTGGTCGCGAAGTCCCTCGAGCGGAATTTCGCTGACAACCGGAGCCAAGAAGCCGTAAATAATCAGGGATTCTGCAACGGAACGGGAGATACCGCGGGACATCAGGTAGTAAATTTGCTCCCGGTTCACTTGTCCTACGGACGCCGCGTGTCCTGCTGTTACATCATCCTCGTCAATCAACAGGATCGGGTTCGCGTCGCCGCGGGCTTTTGGGCTCAGCATCAGAACGCGCTCAGTTTGCTGTCCGTCCGCCTTCGTGGCACCCTTCTCGATCTTGGTAATTCCGTTGATGATGGCTTGTGCTTCTTCACGCATAACTGCACGCGTAATCATCTGGGAAGCAGAGCTCTTACCATAATGCTTCGCTTGCGTTGTGTAGTTGATCTTTTGGGACCCGGAACCTACAGCAATGACTTTCGCATCGGATGTCGAACCGTTGCCCTTCAGAATACTCATGGTATCGCTGGCTGTATCGCCATCGTTCATCTCGCCAACGATCCATTCGATCGAAGCATCATTGTCGAGTACTGCACGGCGGAACGTAACATCCGTTGTTTCTACAGTCAACTGGTGAACGGAAGCATAACGAACTTTCGCACCATTTTTGGCAAAGATCTCTACCGCTCCGTTATGTGTTACCGGCGCAGCCAGAGAATCCGATACATAGTTGTCTACATATGTGATTTGGCTGTTAGCTTCGGCTACAATCAGCACGTGCGGAGCGAAAGTCGCTTCGGCATCATCAGTCAGCATAACCGCTTGAAGCGGAACATCAACCTCAACATTCTTAGGAACATAAAGAAAGACTCCGCCGTTCCAAACCGCAGCATGGAGAGCAGCCAGTGCGTGCTCGTCATTCTTAAGCGCTTGATGCAGGTAAGGTTTAACCAGATCCTCATGCTTTCTCACGGCTGTTTCCAAATCCGTAAAAATCACGCCTTTGGCAGCAAGTTCCGAAGCCAGACTTGTATATACCGTTCCGGAGTTGCGTTGAATAACCAGTCCGCCTTCCCTTGAACCTTCGACAAGCTGTGCTGCCCGCTCTGGCAGTTCATCGAGGGAAGCGAGTTTTTTGCTTTCTTTATATTCACCGTAGCTGTGGATGTTCCAACGCTCAATGCGTTGTTTCTCCAGCTTAGGCAATTCCAATTGGCCGGCAAGTTCCAAAGAAGCCAAACGGCTGTCTGTCAGCCAAGTTGGTTCCTGTCTACTCTCGGACAAAGCCTTCAAAGCCTCAGCGTTGACCGGAAGTATGGTTTGTGTAGTCATATCGTTTCCTCCTCCCGTCAATTTACGCGTCTTGACCTACAGTTTCATCCGTAATGCCCAGCTCTTCCTTAATCCAGTCATAGCCTTCTGCTTCCAAACGCTCAGCCAGTTCCGGTCCGCCGGATTTCACGATACGTCCTTGCATCATAACATGCACAAAATCTGGAGTAATATAGTTAAGCAAACGTTGGTAGTGGGTAATAATCAAGAAACCACGTTCTTCGGATTTCATGCTATTCACACCGTTTGCTACAATTCTTAATGCATCGATATCAAGACCGGAGTCTACTTCGTCAAGAATGACGAGTTTCGGATCCAGCAGCATCATCTGCAGGATTTCGTTACGCTTCTTCTCACCACCGGAGAAGCCTTCGTTCAGATAACGATGAGCGAACTCGGGATTCATCTCGAGCTCTTTCATTTTGCCTTCCATTTGACGAATGAACTTGATCAGGGAAATCTCATTGCCTTCACCGCGGCGTGCATTGATGGAGCTGCGCAGGAAGTCGGAATTTGTTACACCAGCGATTTCACTTGGATATTGCATGGCCAGGAACATACCTGCCCGAGCACGCTCATCAACTTCCATCTCCAGCACGTCTTCATCGTTAAGCAATACTTTGCCTTCCGTAACTTCATATTTAGGATGACCCATCAACGCGGAAGCCAACGTACTTTTACCCGTTCCGTTTGGTCCCATGATGGCATGAACTTCTCCGCCCTTCATCTCAAGGTTGATCCCCTTCAGGATCTCCTTGCCTTCGATCGTTGCTTTCAATCCTTCAATGACAAACTTGGTTGACATATTAGATTCCCTCCGTTGAATAGGTAGTGTATTTGTTGTCCCATATGATAACAGGATTGTACGCCCTGATTTCATAAAACAAAAAGTAATTCTTTATTTATAATCATTCTAAACTGATTATCAATGATTCTCAAGCCATTTTATAATAAAAAGTGACGTATTTCAACCGGACAAGCCTTTTGGAGACAACATTCGGACAACTGTAACCATTAAAAACAGGCTTGGCCGATTAACCGGCCAAGCCTGTTTCATTCTTCCCTTTTCATCCGCCGTATATGCTGAGGCACCCCATGTCGCCACGGCATCTAGGCAACGGCGTCAACCGCGCGTCGTCAGACGGTGTCGGGGCACCAAGAGCTATAAGGACTCGTTAACGAGTCTCAAGCTGCAGCAAATATACGGAATGAATTAGGATATCATTCTATTGGAATCACGCTTTATCCAAGGTATGAGCGCAGCATCCACATATGCTTCTCGAGATCGGCCTTGAACCCGGTGAACATGTCGGCTGTCGGCGCATCTCCGGCTTCCTCCGCCATTTCGATGCCTTCCGCCAATTCCTCGGATACGGTAGCGAAGTCCTCGACCAAGGCTTGTACCATGCCGCGGGTATCCTCGTTGCCGGATGCCTCCTGAACGGTCGCAAGCTCCAGATATTCTTTCATCGTTGCAGCCGGCTTGCCTTTGATCGAAAGCAGGCGCTCCGCAACCTCATCCATTTTAAGCGTGATTTCGTCATACAGCTCTTCGAATTTAACATGAAGGGAGTAGAACTGCTCTCCGGTTACATACCAGTGATAATTGTGAAGTTTGACGTAGAGCACGTTGAAGTTCGCAACCTGCTGATTGAGCAATTGCTCCAGACTTGCGTTTTTCGTTTTTCCTGCAGCTTTGCCAGATGTAGTTTTTGCCATGGTTTATCCCTTCCTTTTCTATATGAAATGCACCCTGTACTGCGTCAAAGGAGCATTCGGCAGATCGGTGTATCCCCATTGTAACTGGAACCATCTGCTAATGCTATTCCTTCATTAATATATGAGTACATCCTGTGCTTGGGCGTCTATTTGTAGTTTACCCTTAGGACTGCGAAGCGAATCAGGTTCAGCTAACCTTGAGACTTGCCAAAAAATTATACAAAATTCGCGAAAAAACGTTATACTAGGTAATACCAAGCAAAAAAGTTGGCTTTGTTTTTCTTCTATTATATTTGGGGGTGACCATCCATGTCTGCATATCATCCGCTGAACGCGGACGAAGCGATACAATTAGCTAAAAGTATACCCGGCCGGTTCCCGGAGCATGCCGAACTCGAATGCCGCGAAATCGGCGACGGCAATCTCAATCTGGTGTTTCATGTCACCGCCAAAAATACGGCTGATAGTATCATTATCAAGCAAGCTGTTCCTTATGCAAAAGTCGTAGGCGAATCCTGGCCGCTGTCTCTCGACCGCGCGCGCATCGAACGTCTCGCCCTGGAGACGGAGTACTCCCTGTGCCCTGACCTCGTTCCGAAAGTATACGGCTATTCGGATGAGCTCGCCTACACCGTGATGGAAGACTTGAGCGAGTACACCATCATGCGCAAAGGCCTTATCGAAGGCATCGCCTATCCGAAGTTCGCGGAGCATATCGGCCGGTTTTTGGCCAGAACCCTGTTCTATACGTCGGATCTGGGCATGAACCAGCAGAAGAAGAAGGAACTTGCCGGCCGTTTCGTTAATCCGGATCTATGCAAAATTACCGAGGACTTAATCTTTGAGGATCCATACCGTGAATCCGCCAACAACAACTATGAACAGAGCATTGCCGATGAAGCGGAAGCCCTTCGCGCCGACCTGCCGCTTCACTTCGAAGTCGCGCTGCTGCGCCATAAGTTTCTGACCCATGCGCAAGCTCTGCTCCACGGGGATCTGCATACGGGCAGCATCTTCGTCACGCCGGAATCCACCAAGGTGATCGATCCGGAATTCGCTTATTTCGGCCCGATGGGATTCGATATCGGCGCGGTGATCGGCAACCTCCTGCTGAACTACGCGGCACAGCCGGGCTGGAGCGGGGACGAGCAGACGCTGGCCGCCAGGGAAGCCCGACTCCTCGAGATGGCGAGCGGCGTTTGGACCCACTTCGAGAACAACTTCCGCTCGCTGTGGAACGATGATCTCTTGGACGAGATGTCCCGCACGCCAGGCTATCAGGACCATTATGTGTCGCAGGTTTTGAAGGATGCCGCAGGATTCGCGGGCTGCAAAATGATTCGGCGCATCGTCGGATTGTCCCATGTTGCGGACATCGATACCATCGCAGATGATAAGGCCAGAGAGACTGCACAGCGCAAAGCGCTCGCCATCGGCAAAAATCTCGTGCGCCATCACCGCAGCATCAAGTCCTTCGAGGACATGCTGACCTTGATCAAGCAAGCATCCAAAGGAAATGAGGTATCGATATGAGCGGTATGACTACCGGCAATACCAGCACCTATGAACCGCTAAGCTCGGTTTACTGGGGAGGAGACCATCTGGTCCTTCTGGATCAGCGCTTGCTCCCGGAAGAGATCGTCTATCTTAAGCTCTATACGCCAGAGGAAGTCTGGGAAGGGATTCACTCCATGAAAGTCCGCGGCGCACCGGCGATCGGCATCGCGGCAGCATTCGGCGCCGTACTCGGCGGAATGCAGGTGGAAGCCGACCGTCGCGAGGAGTGGCTTCAGCAAATCGCAAAAACCTGCGCTTATCTCGCAACGTCCAGACCGACGGCCGTCAATCTGTTCTGGGCGCTGGACCGCATCAAGCTTGCAGCCGAGAAGCTGGCGGGTTCGGATCTCGACACGGCTGGTCTGAACGCGGCGCTGCTCGCCGAAGCCGAGGCCATCCGGGCCGAGGACGAGGATGTATGCCGCCGCATCGGCGAGCACGCCCTGCCGTTCTTCCGGGACGGGATGGGCGTGCTCACCCACTGCAATGCGGGGGGATTGGCGACCGCCAAATACGGGACCGCCCTGGCGCCAATGTATCTGGCCCATGAGCAGGGCCTGAACATCAAGGTGTTCGCGGATGAGACGAGACCCGTTCTGCAAGGTGCCCGCCTAACCGCCTTTGAACTCCAGCAGGCCGGCATCGACGTTACGCTGCTGGCAGACAACATGGCCGCCATGGTCATGTCCAAAGGTTGGATACAAGCGGTTATCGTCGGTACGGATCGCGTAGCCGCAAACGGCGATGTCGCCAACAAAATCGGTACGTATGGGGTCGCGGTTCTGGCGAAAGCCCATGGCATACCTTTTTATGTGGCGTGCCCGTTGTCCACGGTCGACCTGAATACGAAGACGGGTGCCGATATTCCGATTGAGGAGCGGCCGGCGGAAGAGATCACGGAAGGTTTCGGCAAGCGCACCGCTCCGCAAGGCGTTAAAGTGTACAATCCTGCCTTCGACATTACGCCGAACGAATACGTGACAGCGATCATTACGGAAAAAGGCGTCGTGCAAGCACCTTACGAAGAGAGCTTGAAAAGCTTGTTCGAATAAGCCGCTGCAGGATTCCCCAATATTTTTCACCATCAACGAACAAACGGACAAAAGGCCCCCGCCGATTGTCCGTTTGTTCTCTTTGATGGCGTTTCGGCGCATTTTTTTCCCTGTGAAGCTGACAAAAGCATCGCTTATCTCATTAAAAAAAGAGCGATCCGCACCGGAATCACTCTTGTACCGCTTAAGCCTGCTGGGCTCAAATCATCCGCAGGATCGCATCCTTGCCGGCGAGGCCGGGATGAATGCCCCACTTCTCCGCCTCCAAGGTTACCGATTCCAGCGGTGCCTCCAGCAGCTGCTCCAATGTGCGAACCCCAACGGCTCTCCCGGCAATAATCTTGCGGTCTGCAAGCTGTTCGTTCAGAAGGCCCACATCGAGGGCACCGCACATAATATAACCACGGGAAGTGTATACAGCCAGCAGCGTAGTTTTCGGAAGTTTGACCTCGACGCCCATAACGGTATGTCCTTCAATCTCGATCGGCAGTAAAGTCACCAATATAAACAATCCTCCCCTCACATCGGCTTAGAATTATATTTATTCTCTTTGAACCGACATGGTGCGAATGTCTCTGACATTGCGCAAGGGCGCCTTATGTTTATGGTGCGAACGTCTCTCGATTTATTAGAATAAAAATGAAATATCCGTGACATTAGGACTATGAAAATTCGAAAATTATGGTATATTTGATTCAGAAGAAAACCTGTGAAAGCTGGTGAATGATAAAAGCTATGAACACAATTCCTGTCACCGATGATAACGGCTTTTTATTCAACGTTGATATTCTGGTCAAGAGTCACTCCAACGCACTGGCTTTGCAATATTTGCTGGAAATGCTGAACGACAAGGCCGAAGTCGTCGATTTCCGGATTAAGTCCGGAATGGAACTTGGAGAAATTATCAACACCTTGGTCCAAGCCAAGAAAGATTCCGTTATTAGCAATGCCTCCCGGAAGATGGCTTCTTCCATGACTCAGCACGAGAAACCTGCTCCGCCTGCGATATCCTCGCCGGAAAAAAAGATCGCTGCAAGCGCACCTCCTGTCCAAACTCCACTCGCCGGAAATGATCCCTTTGAATGGATTAAAGTATACAGTAAGGACAATCGCCTTGTTCGCCTGACAACCAACCGCCACGGTAAGCAGACAAGCCTACCCTGCCGAATACTCAATTATGACGAAAGCAATTTCCTGGTCAACGTCTATCATGTCGATGAGAAGCAGGTATATACCTTCAAACTCAATGAAATCGACGAGTTCAGCGTGAGCTGAGTCGGCAGCATACCATAGGTATGTAAAAACGGCATCGCCGCCCTTTATCAGGGATCGGTGAAGCCGTTCTTTTTTTTGAGTACTAGTTTTTACGGGACAGCGCCGAGGACATCAGGATCAGCCAGCCTGCGATAAAGGAAACGCCGCCGATCGGCGTAATCGCCCCTAGCCATTTGATGCCGGATATACTTAACACGTAGAGACTGCCGGAAAAAATAACGGTTCCCGCGATGAATAAAGCCCCCGCCCAAAACAGCTTCCGGGATTCGCCCAGCACCTTGGCCACAATCCCCGTAATCAGGACCGCCAGTCCGTGAATCATATGATAGTGGACGCCCGTCTCATAGGTGGCAAGCTCGTCCGGCGTAATGATATCCTCCAGCATATGGGCGCCGAATGCTCCAATGGCGACGGACAATGCCATCAGGATCGAGCCCCATGCGATGAAAGCACGACTCATGTTTTTTCAACCCCTTTTTGTCAGCGGACACCCGTGTCCATATGTAATCATGTTAAGTTTAACGGATTCGCGTACGCTTTTCCACCGGCGTGTAAGCGCTTTGGACTTGATTTCAGGGCCATTTTGTGAAAGATTAATAAGGATGTCTTTTATTTGGAAACCCTGCATGGACCCATTAAGAATGAATCTCAAGTTAGGAGCGATTATGTACATGGATCAACAATCACCTTCCTCTCCATCCGAGGGGCAAGATTCGCCCAAGCGACCTATAACCACCTTCATTCCTCCCGAGGACAGAAAGAACTCCCGCTTCGGCATCGCATCATTCATTCTGTCGATCGTGACGCTGCTTGGTTATATTCTGCTCGGCGCACTCGGCACCACGATGATTGAACCTTACATGACGGAAAACGGGCCGATCCTGGAGCCGACGCAGGAAACGCTTGAAGCGATGACCACGCTGGCGGCCGTTTTCATTCTCGTGATGATCATCAATATCGTCGGCCTGGCGCTTGGCATTGTCGGCTGCTTCTCTAAGACACGCAAGCGTGCCGTCGCCGTCATTGCCACCATCGTGAACGGCGTAGTCATCGTCACCATCGGCGCCCTTTTCCTATTCGTATTAAGCGCATAAGGATTACGTACCGGGACACTTGCCTGATCCATTTCAGGTTAAGTGTCTTTTTCATGGCAAACACGGATTCACACTCACATATCGCTCTTTCTCCCGAATATAATGAGATACTACAGCCGAAAAGACGGCAACCGTGTCAAGGCTACACTTGGGAGGTGACTGTCCGTGCAAAATGAAGACGCTCTGTCGTTTGTCGTATCCCGTGAAGACTGGTCGCTGCACCGCAAAGGCTATCAGGATCAGGTACGTCACCAGCATAAAATCCGCGAAGTGATCAAACGCAACCTGCCCGACCTTATTACTGAGGAAAACATTATTTTGTCCGACGGAAAGCAGATCATTAAAGTTCCGATCCGAAGCCTTGACGAATACCGTTTCATCTACAATTACCAGAAGCAAAAGCATGTCGGTCAAGGCGACGGTGACAGTCAGGTTGGGGACGTCCTTGGACGCGACCCTTCAGCGGCCCAGCCCGGAAAAGGAGAATCGGCCGGTGACCAGGCGGGACAGGATATTGTGGAAACCGAGGTCAGCCTGGAAGAGCTGGAGAATATGCTGTTTGAGGAGCTGGAGCTCCCGCTTCTGCAGCCCAAGGATAAAGAGCAGATCGAGACGGAGTCCATCGTGTTCAACGACATCCGCAAAAAAGGCATCATGTCCAACATCGATAAGAAACGCACCATCCTGGAGAATCTGCGCCGCAATGCGAGGGACGGCAAGCCCGGCATTCACGGCATCAGTCCGGACGACCTGCGCTACAAAACCTGGGACGACACCGTCATACCGGAATCCAATGCGGTCATCATCGCCATGATGGACACTTCCGGTTCCATGGGTTCCTTCGAGAAATACTGCGCTCGCAGCTTTTTCTTCTGGATGACCCGTTTCCTCCGCAAGCAGTACGAGAAGGTGGAAATCGTGTTTATCGCCCACCATACCGAAGCGAAGGAAGTGACCGAAGAGGAGTTCTTCACGCGCGGCGAAAGCGGCGGTACGATATGTTCATCCGCGTATCAGAAGGCGCTGGATATCATTCACCACCGGTACCCTCCTTCCAAATACAACATCTATCCCTTCCACTTCTCGGACGGCGATAATCTCACATCCGATAATGAACGCTGCGTCAAACTCATCGGGGAGCTGCTGAAGGTGAGCAACATGTTCGGTTACGGCGAGGTCAATCAATACAATCGCAGCAGCACGCTGATGTCGGCATATAAAAATATCAAGCTGGACCAATTCATGTACCATGTCATAAAGGACAAAGGGGAAGTGTACGAGGCGCTCAAGACCTTTTTTCGGAAACGGCAAGGAGCCGCTACCTGATTCTAAAGTCGATAAGTGAAAGAAAAAAATAAATATCGGTTGACCTGGACACTGGAGGAGGCAGGGACCTCCTCTTTCTTATGGCCTCCTGCGATACGGCTAACAGCCCGTTGCCGAATAATGGATATGTCAAGCATAACGGTTTGTCATTTCAAATGAAAAATCTGTCTTATTATTGACATCACAATGTAGCCGTAGGTTCATTTTTTTGTCACCTTCTGTTTTTCCAAGGATGGTAGTATTAGCTATGACATCTTGTTGCAGGATATTACAGGATTCGATAAACGTCTCCTGCATATGAAATATCCTCCTATAAAGGAAAGGGAAGGTTTACCATGTTCCAAATGACACATCGACTATCCAGCACCCAGACGTTTGAGAATATGTCCTACATATTATCGCAGCGGCTGTTACAGGGCGGCATGAGCGCAGATCCTTCGAGAGGAGTGATCTTCCGTGCCGATATCCGATAAACCCCATTCACGCTACATGCCCGGTCTTGACGGACTGCGGGCCCTCGCATTAATCGGAGTGATGGGCTACCACTGGAATTTTGGCTTTGCAGGCGGCGGGTTTCTCGGGGTAAGTTTATTCTTCGTATTGTCCGGTTACCTCATTACGGATATTTTGGCTTCGCAATGGCATCATCATAGGCGGATTGATCTCAAAGATTTTTGGATACGGAGATTCCGGCGTCTCCTGCCGGCGATGCTGCTCATGCTGTTCATCCTTGTGGTATGGGTAACGCTGTTCGACCGGTCAAGATTGGCTACGCTTCGAAGTGAAGTGCTCGGAGCGGTTACGTACATAAGCAACTGGCAGTTTATTTTTCAGCAGCAATCCTATTTTGAATCATTTGGTCCGCCTTCTCCGCTGGGGCATTTCTGGTCGCTAGCGGTGGAAGAACAATTCTACCTGCTGTGGCCGGTTATCATGCTGGCGGCGCTCAAGCTGTTTCCCCGCCGAGGGCAGCTTTTTGGGTTCATTGCCGCCGGTGCCGCGATTTCCGCGCTGCTCATGGCCGTGATCTATCAGCCGGGCGACGATCCAAGCCGGGTCTACTACGGTACGGATACCCGGGCGTTCGGCCTGCTCATCGGAGCGGGGCTGGCCATTGTATGGCCCAGCTGGAAGCTGTCCTCCCGCGCCTCAAGAGGCATCCGCTATAAACTCAACATGACGGGCGCCTCGGCAATGCTTATCATTCTCTACATGATGTGGCAGGTGGACCGTTACGATGCATTCCTGTATCAAGGAGGCATGTTCCTCTTTTCCTTGGCCGCTGCCGTGCTCGTAGCGGTGCTGGCCCACCCTGCGGCTTCCATCAGCCGCTTGTTAAGCTGGAAGCCGCTGCTGTGGATCGGCGTTCGTTCCTATGGCATCTACTTATGGCATTACCCGGTCATGATCCTGACCTCGCCTGATTCCGGCGCTAGCGATCTCAGTTTGCTCCAGACTGCGCTGCAAATCACCGCAAGCGTTCTGCTGGCCGCGCTATCCTGGAAGTATGTCGAAGAACCGATACGGCATGGCGGGCTTAAAAAATTATGGCTTAAAGCCCGTTCGCTTCGCCGCCGCCCGGCTTCGATTTCGTTAAGAGGCTGGATCGTGTCCCTGAGCTCTCTTATGCTGATCGCCATATTCTGTTCGGGGATGATGAGCAGCGTGTCCTCTGCAAGAACGGTGGGCGATATCGCTGCCATGCTGAACATCGATGACCCTGCTCCAGAGGAAGCGGCGCAGACTCCAAGCACCGGACCTGCTACGGTCGAACCGCCGCAACCGGTCGACACGAACGGAGACAACGCAGCGCCTCCTGCCGTAGAGCCAACGAATCAACCGGATACGGTGAAGGAGCCGAATTCTAGGGATGAAGGGGCTAAGGCTCCGCTTTCGGACGGAGCGGCGGACTCTGGAGATAACGACGCTGGTGCTGGTGAGAACGAGATGCCGGACCCAGCGGCAGAGAACAACCAAGACGTCCAAGACAAGCAAACCGGCGGAGAAAGCGATCCTATGGATAAGGCTGACTCCGGGAAACCGATTCCGGATCAAACGGAAAAGGGGAAGACTGATAAGCCGAATGCAGATCAGGTCGATAAGCCGGATCCATCCAAGGACCCGGCAAGCGGAACTTCCGACGGCAAGAGCGATCCTGCCAAACCGACGACGAAGCCGGAGCAGCCACCGGTAACCAAGTCCGCCATCACGGCCATCGGGGATTCGGTGATGCTCGGGGTCTCTCCTTATCTGGAAAAATCGCTGCCCGGCATTCACGTCGATGCGGTGATTGGCCGCCAAATGCGTCAGGCCGATGAGCTGATTCCGGCCCTGAAATCCCAAAATCGGATTGACGGCGGCATTGTCATCATCGGGCTCGGAACCAACGGGGCCTTCTCGCAAAAGGATCTCGATTCCCTGCTGGGCCCTCTGGATTCGGCCAAACAGATTCTGCTTATCAATACGCGCGTTCCGCGCGATTGGGAACAGAACGTTAACGGCATGCTCGCCAAAGCAGCCGAACGGAACCCGAAAGTTACGCTGGTGGATTGGTATTCAGCCAGTAAGGACCATCCGGAATACTTCCGGTCCGACGGCGTCCATCTGGAGCCGGAAGGCGCCGAGGCTTATACGTCCATGCTGCTTCAAGCCATCAAGAAATAAACGGTTTGTCCTGATTCTTGCCATCATTCATTCTTATATCGTCGACCTGATCTCATCATTTGATGAGACAGGTCGACTTTTTAGTTATATACGTATTCGCTAGCAGCAATATGATATAATTCGGTTACTTAATCTCATCATTTATTAATAGAAGGCGGTGTCCTGGCATATGAACAATATCGTGACAATGAAATGGCTGCTGGCAAGACTCTATGAACCGGATCTGGTCATCGTCGATTGCCGTTTTGCCCTCGGCAAACCGGAAAGCGGCCGAGCCACATACGAGGAATCGCATATTCCGCGGGCGGTTTACCTCGACCTGGAGAAGGACCTCTCCTCCCCCATTACCGAGCACGGCGGTCGCCATCCCCTGCCGGACCTGGATCGCCTTGCACAACGTCTAGGCCAGTCCGGCATTCAGGGCAGCAGCCGCGTCGTGATCTACGATGACCAGGGCGGAGCCATGGCGAGCCGACTATGGTGGCTGCTGAAATATACCGGCCACGAGCAGGCTTATGTATTGGATGAAGGGTTTACGGCTTGGAAGAACGCTTCGTATCCGGTAACGGACGAACAGCCGGTCGTCATTCCGGTTACATATAACATCAATCTTAAACCCGATAAACGGGTCCGCGTCGATGAAGTACGCACGGCTTCGCAGCAGGGAAGCAAAACGCTCATCGATTCCCGAGAGCCGCGCAGATATGCCGGATTGGAGGAGCCTATGGACACCAAAGCCGGGCATATTCCGGGTGCTGTGAACTATTTCTGGAAAGGCGTCCTGGATGATTCCGGACATTGGAAGGATGCGGAAGCGATCCGCGAGCATTTCTCGGACATCCCGCAAGATGCCGAGATCATTGTATACTGCGGCTCCGGCGTCACCGCTTGTCCGAACGTGCTAGCCCTGGAGGAAGCCGGGTACGGCAACGTAAAGCTGTACGCGGGCAGCTGGAGCGATTGGATCAGCTATGAGGAGAACCCCGTGGCGACGGGGGAAGAATAACCTGCAAGAACCCGCGCTCTGCGCGGGTTCTTTTTGTTGGGGCTAGGGTGGTGTATCGGTACACAGTGCTCTGAGATATTCCGAGTCAACGAGGAGTCAACAAGAAGGGTTGATCCATGTGTACTTTGTCTTGAGCATACCTCCCATGAAGTAGTCGCCTTGGCATGCTTTACATAGCAGAGAGAGAGCTCGAAGGCTCCCACTGAGTCAACAACAGATAAAAGTAATCAACTTTCGATCAACAATAAGTCCCATGATAAGCTTGCCAAAAAAACAATTGAAGGGAGAATAGGCACCTTCAATCAATTTCACAGCTGTCGCTATCGGCCGGAACAAATTCCAGAATGTCTCCCGGCTGACAGTCTAGAATTTCGCAGATCGCTTCCAAGGTAGAGAACCGAATCGCCTTCACTTTCCCCGTTTTCAGATTGGACAGATTGACGTTCGAGATCCCTACCTTGTCGGCCAGATCATTCAATTTCATTTTTTTGTCGGCCAGAACTCGGTCCAGACGTATAATAATCGGCACTATCATCAGTCTCCATTCTCATAAAGTCGAATCATGCTCTTCCTGCAGAAGAGCACCGTACTTGAAAATCTCGGAGACGAACAGCACTAGTATGCCGATGATAATTCCGATTAAAGCGATACCGCCCAGATTGATTGAGAAGATGCGAGTAACGAACAGGCAGATCAGAATATTGAGAACGAGCTTCGCCAGCAAAGAATACAGGATAACGATGATTCCCAGCCTTTTCAGACGGGCGGCATTCGCCAGACTAAACGGGCTGTTTCCGCTAAGTATGCTTCCTATTATATAGCGAATCTGGCCGATCGAGTAGATGTAGGCACAGAAGACAAGTGTGGCATTGGTCAAGCTGACGACCAGATAAGCGTTCTTGGCATCGAACATGTCGGGATTGATCGGTTGAAAATAAGTGAAAGGCACCATGACGCTCTTCGTCACCGTATCCGATAACGGTACTGAAAAGAACCAGTGCGCGATTCCCTTCTCTGCGTAGAACATCTCCTGGGGCTTCAATCCGAGCCATAGATTGAAACAGACGTATGCAATGAGCAGCCCGATTCCTCCCCAGTATCCGATCTTAAGCGCAGTGTGCATTCTTTTGAAGCCAGGTTTGGCTTTGAATTCAATTCCGTTCATGCGCAATCTCCTTTTCATGTGAACTTACAATATATACTAAATGATTCATTTATGAAAAACAATAACTATTTAATGATAAACATTAAATTCAAAATAAGCTGCTTTATGATGGTAAGGCGTGCACGGATCGCATAGCGCCAAACTTCTTAGACAAAGTGGAAGATCGAATTACCGAAGCAATTACCGGTACAGTGGGTTCAAGTGGACAGCATGTCCCAATGAAACTAACCTTGAGGCATAGATTCCTGCGCTCACCGTATAAACAAGAGGTAACGATAGTGGATACATCAGTTTCACCTACACACGTTTTGTCTAGACGTTAATCACGCGCGCTCACCTACATACACTGCTAGATGTGGCGTGGTACTGTGTACCCGTGTCATACCCATGGCAGTGCTGATCTCGCTTTTATCCTATTTTCCAAAAGCCTCTGGGCAGACACGAAGTCCTTACCGACGAGGGGATGAACCCAAATCTGCTTATGCCTTTACAGATGTACATCTTTTTTTATACCGTAAATCTACTTTTCTTATATTTATGGTCTTCTGAGGTGCTTGCTGGCGAGGAACTGAAGAGTGCCAGGAGGTACATGGGCAGATGTGGACATTGTGGATGTGATGCTGTGTATATCAAGAGGTTGATGCTGTTGTCGCGATACGTCTGTCGGGTCAGGTATAGCTTATACGGTGTATTCCCCGACATAATCTTGTTTGGATAGCTGATGTGACTGACGCTGCATGAAGGTCCTCTCCCTTTGCGGTGTATTCTGGCGAGGTTACAAAAGGGAGACCACTCGTAGCAATGTGGCTGATTGGGTCCAAGACCGGCTCTGGGACCAATGCCCCTACGTAACTCGCATGGCCTGTTGTGTAGGCACTTTCTGCCATGATCGCAAGCTGGAGCGATTGGATCAGCTATGAGGAGAACCCGGTGGCGACCGGGAAGGAATCACTAGGTTGAAATCGGGAAAAGCCCGCTATGGTAGCGGGCTTTTCATTATTTTATTGATCATCTGCATTCTTTCCTACATTAGAATTCCTGAGAAATGCTCAAGAGCCATTGAGCGTATCCGGTTCTCCTCAGGGATATTCTCGTAGAGAAGAGACTCTTTGCCCGCTTCCGCCATTCGCTTGCGGAGTGCAGCAATTCGGCCTTTGCCGGAATCGATAAACCGGAAGTCGATCTGGCGCAGGCACTCCATATTTGTTAAGCCGTCCAAGGCCTCCGCTTTGATCCTTGTAGAGATCTCCTTCAGCATTAGAACCTCCAACCGGTCCGCGGTCCACAGATTCCCGATCTCCTGCAAGGATTTCATATAATCCAGTTCAAGCTGCCGAAGATTTCGCATATGCGAGAAATCGCACAAGCGCTCGACTTTCGGCAGCGACAAGTGCAGAAAGGCCAGATGATCCAATGCCGCCAGGTCATCAATATGCACAAGGTTGCGGACGGAGGACAGCCTCAGCATGCTTACATTCGAATCGGCCAACACGTTAAGCGAACCGTTCAATGTACAGCTGTATAAGGCCAGATACTTCATCAAGGGCAAATCCACGACAAAATCCATTTGATCGATGGAGCAGTTCAGGACCAGCGTATCCAGGCGAATGCAGTCGGCAATCGGCGCTAGATCATCGAATTTACCGCTGAGCTCCAGGTATTTTAGAAACTTGTAGCTCCGGATAAAATCGATGCCTTGCGTTTTGGGCGAGCGTAACTTAAGAAACTCCATTCGATCCATCGCGCCCAGCCTAGTTAAATCCTGCCGCTGTTTCAGATCCAAATGTAAAGCAGCAACAAACTTCAATCCCGCGAGCGTCTTCAGAAATTCATCGGTATATCTTCCGTTCGCTTCTGCATGATAAATATGCAGTATCAGGTCCGGACGCTTGGAAAACACCTGCTCGTCCAGCTTCAGCAGATCTTCCGCATCGTCTGCCCCGACAACAAAACCGATGGTTGCACGGTTTCTCAGCTGTTTAACGGCACTATGCATGCCTCCACTCCGCCTTAAAGCTAGTTAACATAGTACCAAAATATGGGCAAATCTTCCACTTCAACCGAAGAGAAGAAGCCGTCCTTCTTCGTGTTGACGAAGAGGACAGCTTCAATGCAATTCTAAAAACTCTACTAGAAAGTAAGCGTCAAAGAGAGCTTTCCTCCCAACCGGAAAATATAGTATGCTAAGCCATATGAGGGGAGAGGATTATTATGGTAAAACAACTGATCATCGGCGATGCAGCGCAGGAACTGGCTCATACGCGCCGCGTTCTGGAACGCTTGCCCGAGGAGCATATGTCGTGGAAGCCGCACGAGAAATCGATGTCACTGGGCGGGCTGGCCACGCACCTGATTAACCTGCTGAACTGGCAAATCGCGATTTTTCAGTACCCGGAGTTCGATCTTTCGAGTGTGCCGCTGCGACGGGAGGCTTTGAACAAACGCACCGACGTTCTGGAGGAATTCGACGCGAACACCGGCAAGTTGGAGCAGCTGCTCGCCGAATGCGACGAGAAAACGCTCGGCGAGGAATGGACGCTGCGCCACGGCGACCATATCATCCTCCGCGCGCCGCGGGCGATTGCGCTCCGCACCTTCGGCTTCAGCCACATGGTTCATCATCGGGCTCAGTTAGGGGTATATCTGCGGCTTCTCGATATTCCGGTGCCGGGCATCTACGGTCCATCTGCCGACGAGGCAGCGCAATGAACTAAAACTTCCCGATCGGACAACGTCAAACAGTCGCAGGGTACCGGCATAACCGCCGGCACTCTGCGACTTGTTTAGTTAATGCTTTTCTATGAACTGCTTCGTGCTTGACGGGCGAGCATTCCGCTCACGAAGACCATGACCGCGGCCAGCCCAAGAAAATACAAAGGCATGGCGACTAACGAACCGTCGTGAAGAAAGCTCATGCCGCTCGTTATCAGGCTGACGACAACGTAATAACCCAATCCGAAGATGGCCCCTGCCGTCCCGAGCACGTCTCCGTAATGGATCAGCGCCAGGCTGAGGCAGTTGGGAATGGCCATTCCGATGCCGAGCAGAATAATAAAAATACAGGATACCATCAACACCAAATCCGTCACGGTGGCTTTGATCCCGCTAAGGGCAAAACCCGTGAAGCAAAGGGCTCCCACCGACGTAATGAACGTGCTGAGCAAGATAATGCGCTCCGCCTGAAGCCGGGTCAGAAGCCTTTTCGACAGCATCGCGCCTAAAATCGAGGACATCGCCACAAAGATTCCGAAGAAGCCGAACGAAGCAGGTTTCATCTGAAAAAATTCAATAAAAATAAAGGGCGCCTCCGCATAATAACTGAACAAAATGCCGTTGGTCGCTCCAATAAGAAAACCGAATCCCCATACTCTGCGATCAAAGAGCAGACGCTTGACCACCGAGAACGTGTTAATCCTCGAGGCGGCCTGCACTCTGGTCTCGGGCAGGGAGATCCAGGTGTAGGTCAATACGGCTGCGCTCAATATTACCAGCGTGAAGAAAACCGCTCGGAAGCCGAGCGATTGATCTACCCATCCGCCAATCAGCGGGCCTATCGCAGGAGTAAACGCCAGCACCGCCGAAATCTGGGCAAACACCGCATGGCGTTTGGCTCCGTCTACGGTCTCGCGCAAAATCGTTTGCGTGACGACAGAGCCCGTGCTGGCACCAAAAGCCTGTATGAACCGGCTGACCAATAACCATTCGGCCGAACCGGACAGATAGCAGCCCAGGCTGCCCAACCCATAAACCAGGATGCCCCACAGCATGGCGGGGCGCCGTCCGATGGAATCGGACAGCCTCCCCCAGCAATACACGCCAAAGGCAAAGCCCAAAAAGTAAATGCTGAGCGTAAGCTTGATCGCATTATTGCCCGCCCCTAAATGATAGGCGATATCCGGTAATGAAGGCGTATATATCGTTTCGCTTATTTGCGGGAAACCCACAAGAACAATAAACAACAGCAGTGACGGTTTTGAGATTTTTCTTTGCACAGCCAAACTCCCCCTTATCGTTTCAGAAAATCTCTAGTTTGCCGGCAAAGGAATTACGGGATCGGGGGTTTGCATTTGGTTAGTCTAGTAAAAGAAAGCATTGAAAGTTCACCTTTTGTTTGAAAATAAGGGGGTAGTAATCTATCTAACGAGCATTATAACAGAATCGCAGGCAAATGGGCTCCTGACTCTCACCTCCCAGGGAAAAATGCAAGAGCCCACGCGTCACGCGTGGGCTCTTGCTCCAAGGCTATACGATCCCCTGCCAGCTCTCATGGTACGCTCAATACAGCTCCCAAGTCTCCGTGCATAACGCAGGCAAAGAATCCGCAACACGCTCGCAGTCTTCATACCCCAGGTTGCCGGAATGCGCGAACAAAATTGCATATTCGCCCTTTGTCGGCGCTTCCCTCATATCGAACATATAATGGTTTCCGCTTCCATCCATCGCAAACGACACCGCACCAGGCATATACTCCGGCAGCTCGTAGGCCAGGTTCATCTCCCTCAGGTCATCCGTGTCAAAGAACTGGAAAAGACGTGCTCCCTGTTGAAATTCCCCGCCGTTGGAATACTTCAATAAATCCAAATAGCTGGCGGGAAAGTTTCGCCGAGGCAGCTTCCAGCCTGCAGGATCCAGCGGAACATATTGATCGTAGAAGGGGGAGCTTTTGTGAAAAGGATTCACTTGCCTCCCCTTGATTTCATCCATCTCCTGCACGGAAAGCCCTGTATTCCATTCCATAACAAAACGGGCAATTTGTTCTTCGGTGGCACCCGCGCGTATGTCGTACGCGTGCTCAAAATCGATATTCCACATCTTCGCCTGCCTCCGTCCCAATACTTCCTTCCTCGCAACTTCTTCAAACATTATAAAGGAAATACTGGAAAATGAAATCATGCCGCGGGAATCAGGTGCTATCTATGTTCATGGATTTGCGGCAACGGCGGCGGTCACAGATGGGTTCCTCCGCTGGCATCGATGCATTGACCGGTGATCCAGCGGCTGTCCGGCGAAGCCAGAAACGCCGCGATATCCGCGATATCCCCCGGCTCCCCCCACCTTCCGAACATCGAATAGCCGGCCCCGAACCGATACGAGTCAGGATCCTGCAGCATTCCGGCATTCATGTCGGTAGCTACGAATCCGGGCAGTATAGCATTGATCGTGATTCCGCGGGATGCCAGCTGGCTCGACAAGGAGAGCGTCAGCGCATTAATGGCCCCCTTCGTCATCGTGTACGCCGGAATATTGGGCAGGGAAATCCGGGTGACCGCAGACGATAAATTGATGATGCGCCCATTGTCCCGAAGGCGGGGAAGAGCTTGCTGTATCAGAAAGAACGGCGTTTTCACGTTAATATGCATCACTTCGTCAAAGCTCTGCTCCGTGGTTTCCTCGATGGTCTCCACCAAGCCGATCCCTGCGTTGTTAACCAGGATGTCCATTTGCGTGCTGCCCGTCCGGTCGTTCAACGCCTCATCCAGCGACTCGAACAGGGCATTTACCCCCTCCAGGGAGCGGAGGTCCGCCCCAACCGCAAAAGCCTCCCCTCCGGCCTCCGCAATCTCGCGGACGACCTCTTCCGCAGCCGCCCGGTTCTTGCCGTAGTGAACGGCGACCACGGCTCCTTCCTTCGCCAATCGGTTCGCGATGGCACGTCCGATGCCCCGGCTGGAGCCCGTAACCAAAGCCGTTGTTCCATTCCATGTTTTCATGTTCTCATCATCTCCTCTTCTTCTTTCCCTTTCAGTTTTATCACAGCCCCCATTTTGAAATGTTGCGCTCCTATTCCCGTCCTCCGCTCGATTTCAAACATGATAAAAAAGCCCCTCCTGGATAGGGGGGCTGGGTGCAGGGCATTAGCGGCGACCTGCAAGCTTATGAAAATTAAAAATCATTTACATTCCATGTGAAGATTATTATAATGAGTATATCAAAAGAGCTGCGCAACCTATGTTTGCATAAAGCGATTAAAGGATGAGTTTTTCCTTTAATCGCTTTTTTTGTGAGCTTGTTGAAAGTCATGGAGGTATATCGTATGAAAAAAAGAGCGTTTGATATGATCATGCTGCTCATCGGGGCATTTATTTTTGCGCTGGCGGTCAATTTATTCGTCATTCCGAACGATTTTGGCGAAGGCGGCGTAACCGGGATATCGATCATCCTGTTTTATGTGCTGAAATGGTCGCCGGCGCTGGTCGGCATTGTGATTAACGGGATATTGCTGATGATCGGCTACAAGCTGCTGGATAAAAAAACGACGGTTTACACCATCATCGCCGTTGCCTTTCATTCCCTGTTCCTACACTTGACGGAGAACTGGCGCATCGCGTCGGATGAGCCGGTGATCAACGCCATTTTCGCCGGACTGTTTGCCGGCGTCGGGATCGGACTCATCGTCCGGGTGGGCGGAACGACGGCAGGCACGGTGATACTGGCTCGTCTGGCCAATAAATATTGGGATTGGAATATCAGTTATGCCCTGCTGTTCTTTGACCTGATCGTGGCCGGACTGTCCGTCTTCGTAATCGGGATCGAGAAGGTGATGTTCACCGTGGTCATCCTCTACATCGGCACCAAGGCAATGGAATTCATCATTGAGGGCTTGAATCCCAAAAAAGCCGTTACCATCATCTCGACACATCATGACCGCATTGCCATTCGGGTGACGGAGATTATGGACCGTGGGGTAACCGTGCTCCGGGGGTACGGATATTACACCGGTCAGACCAAAGACGTACTCTACATCGTCATCAGCAAACAGGAAGTTTCCATGCTCAAAAAAATCGTCCGTGCCGAGGATAAAAACGCCTTTGTTACCATCCACGACGTACGTGACGTGTTCGGGGAAGGATTTATTGATATTTCCAAGTAAAGCCGAACTTATCGTTAGATAAAAAAAGATCGAAACCATCGCTAAAGGCGGGCTTCGATCTTTTTTCGTAATAACTCGGCTCCATCGAAGGATCAGGTGGACATATATCTTCCATATTCCAGCCCGAGATCCGTAATCGCATCGTCCGATACGGACAGAAGCGAAACATTCTCACCTTCCGTGCCCATCCACTGCACGCCAAGCACAAGACCAAGCTCCGATTCTGCCGCAAACAGAAAGGAGAACATGGCCGGACGCACCTCTCCTTGGTCATCCACTCTCCACGTCGAGCTCGGATCGTACTTCGCCGGATAATCGTAATACAGCCAGCCGCTCTCGCGTTTCAGCGCCAAGCTGGCCAGCATATCGTCACCTTCTCTGACGAACTGCACCAGATAGAGGGACTCTCCGTCCGGAAGCTGAATAAGCGGCCATGCCTGCTCTACCGCTCTCCCCTTGCTGTTCTTGATCTCCTGCAGCACTTGTCCATCGGCCTGCTCCGGCTTGGCCGGCTGGATGGTCAACAGCGCCTCTTCCGGAATATGGCGCTTTGGTATGATGAAGTACGTTGCATTCGGGGCGGCCGTCCCCTCCGTCACCTCGTACAGCTGCCCGGCCTGATGGCTGAAATTCTGCGAAGTTTGCCTGCCGTTATCTTCTTCCGTCGCTTGCTGCTCACCCGCATATTGGACCGGAAGCGGCTCGCCGCCCTGGCCGATGGCAATCAGCGAGGCTTCTTCATCCTGAATCGCGGCATCCGGATTAACGAGCAGCCTATGCCCCGTTTCGTCGGAAAATGCAAAGGTCCCTTCCTGTAAGGCAGCCACATCCCGGATCACCAAGGGTGGGTCCTCCTTTACGTCAGGGGCCGGCTCCACACTCGAAACGGATGGGGGTTCGACCTTCCCGTTCTCCGCATCCGCGCATGCGGTCAAGGTACATAGGGCCGTCATGAACAGCGCTGCCCATATCTTTTTCATGCCTTCAGCTCCTGTAATAAGATTCCAACTCTTCCATAACCTCAGACGAAAAAACGGCCGGAAAAGTTGATGCCAAAGTTCCTTTTATTTGTATTTTTCCATGACAAAATCGGATGATTTTTTGCATTTTCGCTACATAAAACACGGGATAATGGCTGATTAACTTACACCTAATGACAGGTTCATAGAAATATTTAATGAGTTTGCAAAAAACATTTTATTGGTAATACGAGGCAAGATTCTATAAAATTCTTTTTAACTTAAAAATGCTGAGTGCAAACTTTTAATGGTTTTGTACAAATGGTTCAAGACGGGCGTCCCTTTTCTGAAACACCAACGATTTTTCTCGCAATTCTACTTTAACGATTTGAAGGAGTGCATCGCAAAAGTGACTACGAATATTTCTGTAACTTCACCCCTTACTGCCGCGCAAGAATATGTGGAATCCATCTATAACCAAGTTGTAGCCCGCGATCCGCATGAGTCCGAGTTTCACCAAGCCGTCCGGGAATTTGTGGATTCCCTCGTCCCTGTGTTAGCCCAGCACCCGAAATATCGGGAACACGGCATTCTGGAACGCCTTGTCGAGCCGGAGCGCATGGTCACCTTCCGCGTACCTTGGGTGGATGATCAAGGCAAAACGCAAGTCAACCGCGGATTCCGCGTTCAGTTTAACAGCGCACTTGGTCCGTACAAAGGCGGCATCCGGTTCCATCCGTCGGTTTATGCCGGCATCGTCAAATTCCTCGGTTTTGAGCAAATCTTCAAAAACTCGCTCACCGGCCAGCCCATCGGCGGCGGCAAAGGCGGTTCGGACTTCGATCCGAAGGGCAAATCCGATCAGGAAGTCATGCGTTTTACCCAGAGCTTCATGACCGAGCTGTACCGTCATATCGGACCTGATTCCGATGTGCCTGCCGGCGATATCGGCGTGGGCGCTCGCGAGATCGGTTATATGTTCGGTCAATACAAACGCATCCGCGGAGGACATGAGGCCGGCGTGCTGACAGGCAAAGGCGTCATTTATGGCGGAAGCCTGGCACGTACGGAAGCAACCGGTTACGGCTGCGTCTACTTCGTACAGGAGATGCTGGCTGCGAAGGGCCTTAGCTTCCAGGACAGCCGCGTCGTGGTGTCCGGTTCGGGCAACGTCTCCATCTACGCCATCGAAAAGGCACAGCAGCTCGGTGCGCACGTCATCGCTTGCAGCGACTCTAACGGATATCTGTATGATCCGGAAGGAATTAACCTTGAAACCGTCAAGCTGCTCAAGGAGCGGGATCGTCTGCGGATCAGCGAATACGTGAAGATTCATCCGCATGCCGTATACACCGAAGGCTGCACGGGAATCTGGACGCTTCCATGCGATATCGCACTCCCTTGCGCCACGCAGAATGAGCTCGACGCCGACGCTGCGAAAACCCTCATCTCGAATGGAGTGAAGGCCATCGGCGAAGGCGCGAACATGCCTTCCACGTTGGAGGCGATTGAGCTGTTCATCAGCAAGGGCGTATTGTTTGGGCCGGCTAAAGCCGCCAATGCAGGCGGAGTTGCCGTATCGGCTCTCGAGATGAGCCAAAACAGCATGAGAATGTCATGGACGTTTGAAGAGGTGGATGCGAAGCTCCATCAAATCATGAAGAACATTTACACCAGTGCGGTAGATGCTGCAGAAGAGTATGGCGTAGCCGGCAATCTTGTGGCCGGTGCCAACATCGCAGGCTTTATCAAAGTGGCCGATGCCATGATCGCGCAAGGAATCGTATAAATCACACAAAAAAAAAAGCCCTGTCGCATATGCGGCAGGGCTTTTTGCAGCTTATAGGAGCTCGCTGCGGAGCTGTTCGGGCGTTTTTGGCGACAGGTACCCGAGCGGAATGTCAAACACCGTCTTGGCGCCCTGCTGTCCCTCTCTGCTCAAGCGATGCGCAGCTCTTGCATAAGACACGAGCACGCTTGCCGTAAATTCAGGGTTGCTGTCCAGCTTCAGGCCAAATTCAACAATTTGCTTGCTTCCGTTTCCGGTAACCCCGCTGCGGATGACAAATCCGCCGTGAGGCATCCCGGCATGCTCAGCCTCAAGCTCTTCTTGCGTAATGAAGGTAACGGTTGTATCGTAATCGGAGAAATAGTTCGGCATCGACACAATCGTCTGACGGATTTGCTCTTGGTCCGCGCCTTCTTCCGCAACGACGAAACAATCTCTCCGGTGCTTCTCGCGAGTGGCAAGCTCCGGTGTCTCGCCGGAACGGATCTGGTTAATAACCTCTTCTACAGGAACCGTGTATTGAACGCCTGCTTTCACTCCGGGTACGCGACGGATCGCATCGGAGTGGCCTTGGCTCACGCCTTTGCCCCAGAACGTATAATCTTTGCCTTCCGGCAAAATCGCTTCGGCAAGCAGACGGTTCATGGAGAACAAGCCCGGATCCCAGCCTGTCGAGATGACGCTGATATGGCCGCCGCCCATCGCCGCTTTGTTAACCTCCTGGAAAAACTCAGGAATTTTTGCGTGCGTGTCAAAGCTGTCTACCGTATTGAACATGCTGGCAAGCTGTGGCGTTTGTTCCGGCAAATCGGTAGCCGAACCGCCGCACAGAATCATCACGTCAATCTTCCCGATATATTGCTCTGCCACTGAAATATGCTCGAAACGTGCACCGGAATTGGCCGGCATTTGCTGCGGGTCTCTGCGCGTGAAGATGGCTACCAGCTCCAAATCCGGATTTTGCCCGATGGCTTTCTGCACGCCCTTGCCCAAGTTTCCATAACCTACGATCCCTACTTTAATAGTTGCGTTCAATGTTATCCTCCCTTTGTCAGTCCATTTGCTTTGACATGATGTTTATGTACTGCTTTAAAGTATAAGTATATAGACATCACACTAATTGTAAACTATTTTATATGAAGAGGAAATTGTTTCTAGCTGCATCATTCATATTTTCACCTGCTACCCGATAACTTGAACAACGTTTCCTTCCTGATCCTTGATTTCCGTCTTCACGATTTCAATTCGGATTCCAGGTAAACCGGAAAGCTCGAAGGTGCTGACCTGCGGAACCAAATGGCTTGAGAATTCACGCGCCGTCCGATCGTCCAGGATCAACGTTACATCTCCATCCTCCGCGGTCCAGCGGCTCTCGTTCCCCGGCTCAAATATGACCCGAACCTCCGAACCTACAAGGCTCAAGCTCTTCTCCTTCAGAATTCGCCCCTGCAGCAGCTTGCCGATGATGCCCGCCTGCTTGGCGCCGATTTGGAGCGCAGCCGGGGTTTTGCTTAACCAGCCCTTTTTTCCCGGTTCAAAAGCCAGCTGGCTCACATAGAGAAATCCGGTGTTCGAGCCTTCCTCCTTCATTCCTCTATCCACGGTTTCCGAGATCGAAGGTATCTTAAGAAACGAATCCCGATTCAAATCCGTTATGTAAAGCGGCATATATTCTGCACAGGCTTGCAGCACGCCAAGCGTATTCCAGGTCTGCATCGCCTCAAGCTCTTCCCGGGTAATGCCGATCATCTGCAGGAATTCGACCCGCCCATTCGGTGTATCCATGGCCGGCAGCTCGGGATCCTCGATAAAGGCGAGTGCGGTCAGCTGCGTATCGGCACCCAGGCAGATCGGTCCATTGGCATCCAAATAATCGCCCGAGCGAAAAATATTCCCGCTGTTAAACACGTATCTCCCCATATTCTGAAGCAGATTTAGCGCCCACGCCGGCGGCTCTTCCTCATCCTTCGGCTTAGCCAGCCTGAACGTCAATTCGAAGCCGTAACCGCTCTCCTCCAGATGATCCGATTCTTTATCATACAGCTCGCTAAAACCATAGGTAACCATATGCCAATGCGGCATTGGCGTATCAGAGGCATAAGCGCTGATTCCATTCAGCGGATCGGGTCCTCCAAGCGCATACGGAATCAGCGCTCCGTAATGCTTCGGCTCCTGCTCTCCATATAGCTTCAGCAGTGCATCGTCAATCGCGTCCCAGCCGGGTGCGTTATCTTCATATGTCATATCCTGTTCCCTCCCATTATCGTTTCCATCCTAAACTTCACCCTATCCGCGTCCGTTTAATCATATCCCCTTCCATTAGGCGGCGCATTCAACAATTGCCGATAATATAAACAAGGAGGCTTTAGGACAATAGCCCATCATCCTCCTTCACTTCATTATATAGGACATATTGGGGAATGAAGAAGTTTCCAGATAAGTGTATAATAGTACCATATCAACAAAGGAGCCTACATGTTCATGAAAAACGAACGGCATTATCAGTAACCTTAACGCTCACCGCTTCGCTTACAGTCTCTTCGCTAGCCCTGCAGCCGGCCTCTGCCGACGCGGCCTCCGCCAAGGAATGGATACAAATTTCCGAACGGACGTCCTATTACGGCGAAGCGGCTGACGGCCAGCCTAACGGACGCGGCACCATCAAGTGGGGCAACGGCAAACAATATTCCGGCGATTTCATTGACGGGAAGCGTGCCGGGAGCGGTAAATACATTAACGAATACCAATTGGACGGCGAAGCGCATAAGGTGGTGTACAGCGGCCGCTGGAACCATGACAAGATGGATGGCGAGGGCATCCTGACCCATAAGGTGACATTGCCGGACGGGTCCGTCCGATGGAATCAGATCCAGAAAGGGACATTCAAGGCAGGCGTCTTCCAAAGCGGATACGATGTCATTCATGCCGTGGCCGATCCCGACTACAGCTTTACCTACAAGAAGGGCAAGGAACTGCTCGTGATTATGGGCACCAATCAGAACATGAAGAAAAACTGGGCCAGCGGAACGATGTTCAGCGCTCAATACAAGAATGGTTCCGTTAACCACCATTACTCGATCTTCCCGGCCAATTCGGCGGCCGAGCAGCGTCAGAACGAAGCCGCGCTCCGATATTTCAAGAGCATTCAAGCCAAGATTGCTCCGCATCTGCAGCAATTCGAAGCATTGTCCAAGCAGGTTCCGTTAAAATAACCCGCCATAAAAAGAACCCGGTATTGCCAAGGCAGAACCGGGTTCTTTGATTTTTTCTTCAAAAAGCCCGCTGATTAAGCAGGCAACGGCGGTTATCATGCTGCGCGCTTCTCGATTACTGCTTGATCCCACCATTATAAGGCGGCTTACCGGAAGGAATTCACCCGTCTTTCTGCGCACGTCCCTCGTTCAGCATCGTGATCGTCTTATCGAATCGCCGCTGACGCGCCTCCATCGTCTTGGCGCCTTCAATCGACAGCGCCAAGCGGCGCTGGTTGGCTGTAGGGCAAACGATCAAAGAATTGTCGGGCCGCCGGATTCTGCTCACTCCGGCTTATTCCGTCATCCCTATTGTGCCGTCCAGCCGCCATCCACAAGCAGCAAGGTGCCCGTAACGAGGTCGGATGCCGGCGATGCCAAATAGATAACGGCGCCGGCCACATCGTCTATGGTGCCGATCCGGCCAGCCGGGATCCGCGCCAATACGCCGTCCCGAAACTCGGGGGAGTCCAATCTCTCGGCCGTTCCCGGCGTATGGATGAAGGTGGGACCCACCGCATTGATGTTGACGCCCCGGCTGGACCACTCCAGCGCCAGCACCTTCGTCAGCTGGTTAACGCCGCCCTTGGAGGCGCAATAGGCAGCGCCTTCGGTAATCCCGACGACGCTGACCTGCGAGCTGACGTTGATGATTTTTCCATAGCCTTGCTCCAGCATAAGGCGGCCGGCAGCCTGACAGCAGAAAAATACGCCCTTCAAATTAACGTCCATCATCTCGTCCCAATAATCTTCCGTGATGTCTTCCGCGAGCATGCCCTCTCCTAAACCCGCGTTATTGACCACGATATCCAGCCGGCCAAAGTCCTCGGCTACCTGTCCAAATACGGATCGGATCTGCTCCACATTGCGCACATCCAGCTCATAGGCCTTGGCCTGGCCTCCCGCCCGGGAGATTTCCTCAACCAATCGATCCAGCGACGCTTTGCTTCGTGCCATGACGGCAACCTTGGCTCCTGCCGCTGCGAGTGCTTGGGCTAGTCCGTAACCGATGCCTTTGCTGGCACCCGTCACGATTGCGATTTTATCCTGAATGCTGAAATTGGGCTGCATAGGGTAAACCTCCATCACCTTGGATTCGTTTATGTAGTTACATTAAAGCATGACGTCTTGGCCTCAGGCAATCATTTCGGATGTTCTCTTCATCCACCACTCCTGAAACACGAAAATTGCATCCATAGAGGAATCTACGCATCAGGGATAGAAGTGAGGAATATCGTATCGTTGTATTTTAGTATGAAGGCTAATTTTTGGATCATCAATCATTTCAGAGTAGGCGCTGGAAAGGAGGTTCCAACAATGAGCGAACGGTTAACCGAAGCGCAGCGGCAAGCGATTCTTCATGTCGAATCGTTAGCGGCGAGCTCACGGAAGAGCACCTCGGCCATGACGGAGCATATTTTACGAAAACATGGAAAAGAACCCGTTACGGTGCGCCGACAGTTAACGCGCATTGGGAAGCATGCCCGAGTCACGTTGAATTTCCATCCGGATCGGATACTGCCTACAGGCCGCTCCGTTATCGAGTCTCTCCTGATGGAAGGCGTATATCATAACCAGTTCATCACGAGCGTGACCAACGGAAGCCGTACGGCCTACCCGGGCGGCGACCGCGACCAATGGGAACGGCTCCTGTTTGGCGGAGCCTACCAGCAGCCCGGCGTTCGCCATGACGAGCGGCCGAAGTACGGCGCACTCAATCTCATGAATTATGCTGACGGGGCATCTCCCCGCTTCGGTTCTTGTTTTCTGGTGCTGTCTCCGGGCATATTGAAACGCAGTACCTTTACATTCGGTGACAGTCATGCAGGTCCCGAGTTTGTAGGCACCCTCCGTCAGTGGGATTCGATTCTCGCTGCGCTCTTGCAGCAAGTGGAATCCACCGGCTCGGCCCTGGGTTCTCCGAATGTAAATATTCCAGCTATGCTGGAGCGACTGATTCATCTTCCTTCATCGCATACCGGTCCCTCCGGACCGGTCGGCCGCTCCTTGGACGATTATATTGAAGCACAAATCCATGGTACGATCGGCTTGTCCAGCGATGCGGAGGCCCTGGTTGCCGACCCGTCCTACAAGCATACCCCGATCGGCCGCCTGCTCTATGCGCTGTGTGAGCGATATCATCTTGCCCTGTCCTGGCATCCAGGGTTCTCTCTTGCCGTGCAGGATGTCCCCGATAACTTCCGGGGACCCGCCATGCCGCCGCTGGCCAAGCGGATCGACCAGAGTTACGCAGGCTCGAAAGGCGTCCTGGATGCGGCCATCATCGGCAAAGCGGCTGCTCACCTGGAGGATGATCCAAGCCATTGGAGGGATTGGGGAACCTATGAAGAGACTTTTCAGCATCTCAAACAGCTGTGGCATGTGCTCGTAAAATATGGACATCCAAATCCGAATGCAGCAGACCGCTGAGCGGCGTTTGCGGCTTGCGTTTCCAACGGAATGTCCGCCCGCGGATAGCATGGCTAGCGAAATCCGTGCAGAAACGGCTAGGCCTATCCGATGCAGCTTCTTATATATTGATCTTAGAAAGGATGATGACCGGATGGATTGGGTCCAGCGGATGAATGAAGCCATCGGCTATATAGAAGCGAACATAACCGAAGAGATCGATTACGCTGAAGCGGCGCAGGTCGCCTGCTGCTCCGTATACCATTTTCAACGCATGTTTCCGTTCATTACGGATGTCACGCTCTCCGAATACATACGGAGACGGAGATTGACGCTGGCCGCCTTCGAGCTGCAAAACAGCGAAATCAAGGTCATCGACCTTGCACTTAAATACGGCTATGATTCCCCGGAGTCGTTCGCGCGTGCATTCCAGAACATGCACGGCACAACGCCGTCGGCCGCTCGCCAGGCCGGTACCAAGCTGAAGGCCTATCCCCGCATCTCCTTTCAATTCTCCATGCGAGGGGCTGCCGAAATGAATTACAGAATCGAAGAATTGAAGGCATTTTCCGTTGTCGGATTCAAGAAGCAAGTAAGCACGCAGCGTGCCTATGAAGACGTTCCTCTTCTCTGGAAGGACGCCCATGCGGAAGGCATCTTCGACAAGCTGTGGAACTACCGCGCACAAGATCATCCCATCCGGGGAATTCTCGGGGTTTGTGCAGACGGCGACTACGGGAAGAACGAGTATTTCGACTACATCATGTCCGTCGTATCGACGCATAATCCTCCGGAACCGATGGTGTTGCGACATTTCCCTGCCGCTGCATGGGCGGTATTCGAGCTGGAAGGAGATCCGAGCCGTATTGCGGAGATGTGGAAGCGTCTTTATACCGAGTGGATCCCGTCCCATGCCTACGATCTTGCCCCGCTGCCTGCAATCGAATGCTATCTTCCCCCGGACGAGTATAAGAACGAATTATGGGTTCCTGTCATTCGAAAGGCGCAATAAGTTTCGCTGCTGAAGGCATTCGGCAGGCAGATAAACAAGATATCCTCCATCCGCATGAAGATGGAAATATGAAAAAACCGCTCCTCATCAGAGCGGTTTTCAGCTTTTCGCATAAGTTTGTAGATAAGGCTAGAAAGCCCGTCCTTCGTTGCCTGCGGTGTTCCTGCCAGATCCGGCTATTCGGTTTGAACGGGAATCATGATCATAAACTCAGGGTCATCCGTATACGGGTCCTGACTCATCGGATATTGTTCAAAATGCGTTAAATGATCCGGATTGTATTCCGAGTAGCCTTGTTCCGTAATCCAGGCGTAGATATTGTTGTAAGATTGGTCGATGCTCTGCCCTTTGCGATGGGAACAAGCGGCATAGGTTAATGCGGGAACGGATATCGTAACCATCCCTTCCGGTACTTCCTCAATCCGCTCCACTTCGACGACGGCATAATGGATGAATCCTTCACCCCCGGGAGCCGCGTGGTAAGATAATCCGAGCAGGGTGTCCGCATGGATTGCGTAAGGAATCTCCGCGAGACGCTCTTGCAGCGTCCGCTGCACCGCCCGGATTCCACCCGCGCCTGCCTCGGCAAATGTGCCCTCCCACTTCAATCCAACCGCCTGAAATGCCGGCTTTCTCGTAACCGCTGCTTCATTTCGTTGATCGATGTTCATCGGTAAATACTCCTTTATCCTCTTTTTAGTTTCATTATATACTTGAACTATGCCAGAAACTGTCACAGTATATAAAATACTCAAGGAGCAGATTTATGCCCAAAACCGAACGGATCCTTAACGTCATGCAGCGAGTGTATGAACGGCAGAACTTCACCGTCGGCGAGTTAGCCGAGGAATTCTCGGTCTCGTATCGTACGATGCTCCGCTATCTTCATGAACTGTCTCGGCTAGGCGTTCCCTTATACGCCAATGAAGGAAAGAATGGCGGCTATTCCATCCTGACTTCTCGGCAGAAGCGGGAACGATCCGAGCAGACGAACGAGACCATTCAGCGGATCATCAAACCGCGGACGCTGATCGTCGGCCTGGAGATGAAGCTCCCCTTCACGGCCTATTACATGTCTCAGGCCCTCAAGCCCAGGCTGTGGCAGGAGCTTCAAAACCGGATGGAGGAGATTCCCTATATCCGCCATAAAACGCCGAACCCCTTGTTTATTGCTGCTGTTTTGAATCGGCAGCCGATCTATCATTATGTAGCAGGGTTCGAGGTCAGCACGATCCGTGATATGCCGGAGCGGATGGTGAGTTTAACCCTGCCGACCCAGGAATATGCGATGTACATCCATGAGGGTCATTCCGAACGGGAGGATACCGACCAGTCCTATTCCTATGTTCTTCAGCTTCTGAAACAACGCGGACTTATGCCGAACCCCGAACACTACAGCTTGGAGCTGAGAACCTCGGTGCATGCCTCGAAGACCCAGATCTACATCCCTATAACCTGAATCAGGTATTTCATTCCGGGAAATGGTACGCTGCGGATGCGCATATTCAGGCTTACCCCTTGGCGATATAAAAAAAAGCGAGCCCGGATCCTTTCCGGAGCTCGCCTTTGCTCGATTAAATGGCTTTCGGATTGTCGACCACGGGATTTACATCCGCATCATAATCCACGCCGTCGGTTTCAAAGCCGAACAGCTGGAAGAACTCGCGGCGGTAACCGGCAAGGTCGGTCAATTCTTCGATATTTTCACTGGTCACTTTGCTCCACAATTCGGCTACTTCGGCCTGCACGTCCTCGCGAAGCTCCCAATCGTCGATACGGATGCGGCCCTTCTCGTCCACCGGCGTTTCTTGCCCGTTATAGAGACGATCGGAGAACAGACGGTAAATCTGCTCAATGCAGCCCTCGTGCAGCCCCTTTTCCTTCATGACTTTGTACAGCGCCGATACGTACAGCGGCACGACCGGAATCGCCGAGCTGGATTGAGTCACTAACGCTTTGCTCACCGTAACGTATGCGCGTCCGCCTCCGGTGGCAAGCTTCTCGTTCAGTTTCAGCGCGGTGGCCTCCAGGTGATCCTTGGCTTGACCAATAGATCCGTCCCGATAAATGGCCTTGGTAATCTCGGAGCCGATATAAGAGAACGCAATGGTGGTCACGTCAGGAGCCAATACGCCGCCTTCCGCCAGCTCGTTCATCCACAATTCCCAATCGTCGCCGCCCATGACCTCAACGGTGTTCTTCACTTCCTCTTCCGTTGCCGGTTCAATCGTAACCTCCGTCACTTCACCGGTGTGGAAGTTAACCGTTTTGTTGGTATACGCTGGTCCGATCGGCTTCAATACCGAGCTGACCGTCTCGCCTGTTTCAGGGAGCGTGCGGCGAGCCGACGCAACGCTGTAGACCACGAGATCGACCTGGCCCAGCTCTTTGCGGATCAGTTCAACCGTTTTGGCTTTGGTCTCCTGCGTGAAGGCATCTCCCGTCACGCTGTACGATTTCAAGCCGGCGGCATCCGCTGCCTTCTCGAAAGCGGCCGAATTGTACCAGCCCGCGGATGCCGTCCGTTTCTCGGTGGCCTGACTTGGACGATATACGCCCACGGTATTCGCCCGGGCGCCGAATGCGGCAGCTATTCTGGCCGACAAGCCGTACCCCGTGGAGGCGCCGATGACCAGCACATTGCGCGGCCCTTCGATTCCAGGCTGCTTCAGTACATAATGGATCTGCTCCTGCACTTGGGCTTCGCAGCCTACAGGATGGGATGTCGTGCAAATAAATCCGCGTGTTCTAGGTTTAATGATCATATTTATATACCTCTCTTTTCGTATCCGTCGTTTCATACCTTATGTATGGTCTGCCAAGTTCCCCTCTATTTTAACTGTTTTTTGCGGAGAGAGGAAATTTTTTGACGGGAAAATCAAGAAAAACCTCCCTTTGGTGTGAAGAGGCTTCAGCCTGCATTCCTTCCAAAGAGAGGTTCTTTATGTTTAATGCGCTATATCTTCTACCATAAAACACCAGACGGATTATTTGAATGAAGCATAGCCCTGGTCGGCCATGACCACGCTGCCCGTAATCGCAGCCGCTTCGTCCAGCGACACGAGATACACGGTATCGGCGACCACTTCGGGCTGCGTCAATTCTCCGCCCATGACTTTGGCTCTCATGGAATCCAGCATGCCGGAATCTTTATAGCCCTGGATGATCGGTGTATCGACGGCTCCAGGAGCAACGGCCACAACACGAATGCCGTATGGGGCCAGTTCAAGCGCGGCGGATTTGCTCATCATGATGACGGCACCCTTTGTCGCATGGTAAGCAAATGTTCCCGGCGAAGCCAAGAAGCCGAATACGGAAGCCGTGTTGATGATAACGCCCTTAATGCCCAGTTCTTTCATTTTTCTGCCTGCCGCGATGATACCGTAGGCAACCCCGTGCTGATTCACGTTCATCGTGCGATGGTAAAGATCCATATTTTGTTCAAGGACCGGCCCGGCGCCGCCAATGCCGGCATTGTTGTGCATGACGTCGATGCGGCCGTAGAGCTCAACCGCTTTATCCACAAGCGCCTCGACGCTTTCTTGTTTGGAAACGTCGACTTGAACGAATGAAGCTTCGCCGCCTTCTGCTTTGATCATATCGACGGTCTCTTGCCCGGCAGTTTCATTAAAATCGGCAACGACGACGCGATCGCCTTTTCTTGCGAATTTAAGGGAGACCTGGCGACCGATTCCGCTCGCTCCACCGGTAATTACCGCTACACGTTGTTCTGACATTATCAATGACCTCCTAGGGTAAAATAGCGTTATGTTTTGAACATTGTGTGTCCATGTCCTTGTGTTCATTGTAATGCCGGGTTATATTTAAGTAAATTTAAACATAATTAATGTTAATTAACTTCAACTTAAGGATGAGGTCATGTGAATCTCGAACAATTGGAATATATCGTGGAGACGGCCAAGACAGGATCGTTAACCAAGGCAGCCCAGAATTGCAACGTTACCCTTTCCGCGGTGAGCCAAGCCGTATCCAGCCTGGAAGCCGAGTTCGGTTTTTCTTTGTTCACCCGTTCGCGGCTTGGTGCTGTACCTACGGCCGAGGGTCAGCGGATTCTGCGGAAGGCTTATGCCATTTTGGAGCAATTTCAGGAGCTGAAGGCGGAGGCCGAAGGCTATTCTAATTTGCTTGGCGGGTCATTGCGGATTGCTACCGTACCGGTGCCTTTAACGCTGTCCATCGATGCCATTATCCGGTTCAAAAAAGACTTTCCGCAAATCAAACTCGACATCACGGAGAAAGCGACGCTCGATATTATTGAGGATATCAAGCAGAATCACGCGGATATCGGTCTGATCTTCGTCGATGAATCCATCATTCAGCAGCATCGCGGCCTGCATTTCGGGAAGCTCCTCGAGAGCAAATTCGTGGTGGGGGTCAGCCGCCAATCCCCTCTCGCCATGCGGCCATCGATCACGCCCGAAGAGCTCCGCGGATATCCCTTGGTACTGTATAAGGATGACAATCTGTTCAAGGTGATGGATGTATTCCAGGAGCAGTACGGAGACATGGATGTGCTGTTCTCCACCAACCAAACGAGGGTCATACAGAAGCTCGTCGAAGAGAATGTGGCGGTTACGGTAGGTGTCGACTTGTCCTTCACCAGCTTCGCTTCCGTTCCTTCGGGAAACATCGTGACGCTGGAGCTGGAGATGCCTCCCGGCCTCGCCGCTTCCTCCTTCGGGTGGGTGCAGCCCGGAACCCACCACCTGTCGAAGCCGGCGGCGATCTTTCTGGACAAGCTGAAGCATCAGATTGGATAAGGGGCTTGGGTTCGCCGAATGAAAAGCCAACCGGCAAATAGGGTCGTGGCATTATACCAGTCTCCCCGTTCGCCGGTTGGCTTTTTTAACAAGATCCTTATGTTAATGAATTACTCAAGCGTCAAACTCACCGGGCAATGATCGCTTCCGAGCACATGGCAGTCGATCTCGGCATCCTTCAGCTTCTCGGCTAAACGGGCAGACGTCAGGAAATAATCGATGCGCCAGCCGATATTCCGTTCCCTCACCTTGGCCATATAGGACCACCAGCTGTATACGTCCGTACGGTCGGGGTAGAAGTGGCGGAAGGAATCGATAAAGCCTGCTGCCAGCAGATCGGTCATTTTGCCGCGCTCCTCCAGCGTGAAGCCGGAATTCCCATGATTGGATTTGGCATTTTTCAGGTCGATTTCCTGATGTGCCACATTCAGGTCCCCGCATACGATCACGGGTTTGCGTTCGTCGAGCTGAAGCAGGTAAGTGCGGAACCGTTCCTCCCACTCCAGCCGATAATCCAGCCGGCTCAGGTCGCGTTTCGCGTTCGGCGTGTATACGTTCACGAGATAGAAGTCCTCAAACTCCAGCGTGATCACTCTGCCCTCGGGCTCGCTGTCTTCCTCCAGACCATAGCGAACGGACAACGGGGCGATTCTCGTAAATACCGCCGTTCCCGAGTATCCCTTCTTCTCTGCATAGTTCCAATACTGCTGATATTCCGGACCCAGATCGAGCTCGATCTGTCCCGCTTGCAGTTTCGTTTCCTGCACGCAAAATATATCGGCATCCGCCTCATTAAAATAATCCATAAAGCCTTTCGTAACGCAGGCCCGCAATCCGTTGACGTTCCATGATACTAGCTTCATATCGTAACCTCCGTGGTATCCATATCGTTTTGCGCGTTGAATCTATGAATCTTCTAAATTCTATAATGGTATCATGTCACGGGTGAAACGAACAAGAAGCTTTGCCCCTTTCATCATAACTTCATGAAACGATAAGATAAGGCCTTGCGTGCATAATCCTGCCCCAAATCAGGAACAACATAAACGTAAACGAAGTGCGGTCATTTCGCACCCAATCGATGAGAATCCCACGAAAGGAGGAGTGCAGCAAATGACTGGCAGAAACAGCAAGCCTAAGAACGACGGCCCTTCCAGCAGCCCTGAACGTTTGGATCAATACGGAGACAAGCTGGCTTCCGAGAACGAAGAGGAGTTCACCTCCGCGGCCGAAGAGCATTGTCGGGATCAGGAATAATGGAATTGATACGGCTGTCGATGCCCATTCGATAATCACCGCAGCAAAAACACCCATCCATGCCAAGGCAATGAGATGGGTGTTTTTCCAATTCGATCATCTGGACGAACAAAATGCTCGTCGGTTATAACCATTCTGCTCCTCGCTGTCGTTTGCTCCGTCACCCATATCCATACCAAAAAGCCGCCTCCCGACCATATCGGGAGGCGGCTGCTTTGTTCACTCTGACAGCGTTTATTTCACCAAACTTTCCAGCACGTTATCAATGATCTGGCTGTTGGCAATCGTGCCGGTATAGAGCCAGCTTGTATCTTTTCCATATTCATAGATGTTGCCGTTCTTGACGGCCGGAATATTCGCCCAGAGCGGATCCTGAAGCACTTCGGCGCCTTCGCCGTCGCTGTTAATAAAGAACAGATGATCCGCGTCGAGCTCGGCCAATTTCTCCAGGGAAATGGAAGACCAGTTGCCGGTAGCCGATGCCGAGATTTCCTTCACCACGCTCGGAACGGTGAGTCCCAAGTCGCCGTACATTACGGCGCCGCTGGACAGCGTCTCGCTGACAACGAACAATTTGCCGCCGACAAGCCATATAGCCGCAGCGGATTCACCGCCGATCGCCTGCTGGATTTGCTCCCTGGCATCCTTGGCCTTCTGCTCGTATCGATCAAGCGCCGCTTGAGCTTCCTCCTCCATGCCAAAGATTTCGCCTACTTTCTTCAGCTCTTCGCGCCAATCGTTATTGACTTCGTTGCCGATGACGTAGGTAGGAGCAATCTTGCTGTACTGGCTGTATTTGTTGCCTTCTACCATAGAAGCGGAGTCCATGATCAACAGGTCCGGCTGAAAGCTTGCTACTGCTTCAAAGGGAAGATCATGCTCAATGGTCGGCACGTCTTTTAACGCATCCTGCAGATAATCCTGGACGTTTCCGCCCTTGACCGACCACTGCGCGATCGGGGTAATGCCCAATGCCACCAGGTTATCCTCCAAGTAAGAAGCGATCACCCGTTTCGGCTCCGCCGGAATTTTCACTTCATGGCCCATGGCGTCCGTCAACGTTCGTTCCGTCTTCGCTTCCGTGCTTCCTTCCTCCGGCTTGGCTTCGGTGCCGCCGTTCTGCTCGCTTGGCGTTGGCGTCCCCGTCGGCTCGTTGCCGGCTGCGTCCTTGCTGTTTCCGCAAGCTGCAAGCAGCGTTAAAGCCGCCAGCAGTCCTGCGATAATCCATATTTTTTTCTTGAAAAGACTCATCTTTCGTTTCCCCCTATGTATATTTTTTTGGCGCAATCACTAGCATTCTACGCATGAAGTGATATAATAACACTAACCATGATAATGAAATTCATTCTCATTTACAATACGTTATTTCAATATTTTTATCAACATAAAGGTTTAGGTGAACATGCAGGCAAATCATCCCAATCACAAAACAACCGCAAAATCCATTTACCGTCCCAAAACAGCGGCGGCCGTCATTCTCCTGGGGCTTGGTCTGCTGGCTGCCGCGATGGCATCTTCGATTATCTATGGCGCGTCGAACATTAAACTGTCTACCATATGGGAGGCGTTTGTCCGCTTCGATGCCGATTCCACCCCGCATCAGATTATCCAGAGACTTCGAATGCCCAGGGCCTTGGCGGCTGCGCTAATCGGCGGTTCCTTGGCCGTATCGGGAGCCATCATGCAGGGCATGACAAGGAATGCGCTCGCCTCCCCTTCCATTATGGGTGTCACCGCCGGTGCCTCCTTCATGATGTCGATCGGGTTTGCCTTTATGGAGGCGCCATCCATTACTACGCTTATGCTGTTATCTTTTGCAGGCGCCGGCCTGGGGGCCGGGCTTGTGCTGCTGATCGGCTCGTTATCCAAGCGGGGATTGACGCCTGTCAAGCTGGCCTTGGCCGGGTCAGCCGTTACCGCGCTGCTGAGCTCGATATCCTCGGCCATTGCCATCCGCTTTAACGTTGCCAAGGATATCAGCTTCTGGTATGCCGGTGGCGTGTCTGGCGTGCAATGGGTGAACGTGAAACTTCTGATCCCCGTCGCCATCGTCGGGCTGTTGATTGCGCTGGCGCTCAGCAGATCCATTACCGTCATGAGCCTTGGCGAGGAGGTCGCTACCGGGCTTGGCCAAAAAACGGGAACCGTCAAGTTCCTGGGCACGCTCGTCGTGCTGCTGCTGACAGGCGCAGCGGTGGCTGTAGGCGGAACGATCGGATTCGTGGGGCTCGTCATCCCGCATATCGTCCGCTTCATCGTCGGACCCGACTATCGGCTGATCATCCCTTGCTCCGCCGTCATGGGAGCACTTCTGCTGGTGTTTGCCGATGTGGGTGCGCGGATGATCAATCCTCCGTTCGAGACGCCGGTCGGGGCAATTACGGCGATGATCGGCGTTCCCTTCTTCCTCTATCTTGCACGGCGCGAAGGGAGAGGGCTGTAACGATGAATACAACGAGAAAAATCATGTCCGTATCCATGATTTTGCTGCTGACTATAATTGCCGTGTTCCTGGTCAGCCTGAATATGGGAACGATGAAAATCCCGCTGGCCGAAGTGGTCAAAGCGTTCAATGGGACAGGTTCCGAACAGAATTATACCGTCCTGATGCACTTTCGCCTTCCCCGCATGGTCATTGCCATCCTGATCGGTGCGGGAATCGCCGTCTCCGGCGCCATACTGCAAAGCGTTTCGCGAAACGCGCTGGCAGACCCGGGCATTCTCGGCATCAACTCCGGGGCAGGATTGGCCGTCGTACTGTATATTTTTTATTTTCAAGGCAGCTCGTTCAGTTCCGGCATATGGTCCGTCTATATCATGCCTTTTGCCGCGCTAGTCGGTGCATTTCTTGCCGCCTTCCTCATCTATTCGCTGGCCTGGAAGCAAGGCGTCACGCCGATCCGGCTGGTGCTTGTGGGGATCGGCATCAACGCGGCCTTCGGGGCGCTGATTATCGTATTCCAGCTGATGATGGACCCTAACAATTTCATGCAGGCCACCATCTGGCTGTCCGGCAGCATCTGGGGGGCAAGCTGGGAGTATGTCGTTGCGATCCTTCCGTGGATCCTGTTCCTGGTTCCTTGGGCCGTATATAAATCGCAAAATTTGAATGTGCTCAACCTGGGGGACCACACGGCTGCCGGGCTTGGGGTTACGGTCGAGCGCGAGCGTAGAACGCTGCTGTTCATCTCCGTTGCCCTGGCGGGCGCCTGCGTCGCCGTTGGCGGCGGCATCGCGTTTCTCGGACTCGTAGCTCCGCATCTGGCGCGCAAGCTGGTGGGCCCCCGTCATCAGGGAATGCTGCCTGTCTCCGCGCTTCTCGGCTCGCTGGTGCTGCTTGTGGCCGATATGATCGGCAAGAACCTGATGGCCCCTTCCGAAATCCCGGTCGGCTTGGTCGTTTCCTGTCTCGGAGCGCCTTACTTTATCTATTTGCTGATTAAGGATTAAATTGGAATGGTTTAACAAAAAAGACGGCGATCGCCTCCCTGTCCATGCAGGAGGAAATCGCCGTTCTTTTTATATCGTGGTGCCGAGCTTGATTGGTTCACAAGAGCGTGCTATGCACGGTTCTCATTCAGCTCGGGGACGATCTTTTTGTTCGCAAGGCTACTGGCATATGGAAGGAATACGGCAAACGCCAGCGCCAGCATCATTCCCATGATCGCAGTAACGAATGATGCATGAATATGGATAGGTGCCGGGTCAATCAGCCTAAATGCATATAACAGAATGATCCCGAGCGTAATCCCCACAATCATGCCGATACAGAGGTACAGCAGCACCTGCGTTAGAATGATCCCGACGAGACCCTTTTTGTCCACGGATATAGCCCGTAATACGGCATATTCCTTACGTTTGCTGTAAATATTGTTAATGAGGGAATTAAATACGCCGATGGTCACGCTTAGCATAATCACAATGATGGCACTTAAGAAAAAAGACCATACCCGCGTGTACATGTTGCTTGAATTCTCCAAAGCTTGGGCGTAACTGCTGACATCGACCGTTGGAAACTGCCCCTTGATTCCTTGCAGCTGCTTCAAGGCCGCATTTTCATTTGCGGGTGTTACATAAGCGGTTCCGAATACCGTAAACTTTGTATGGAAGGCGCTATTCGACCAATCGATGTACATATCCGCCTGTTGGAATGGCTCCGTAATGGCCGCTACCGTCAATGTTCCGGCATTCTTGAAGTTCTCTGGATCTTCTTCTTGGTATACCGACAAAGTAATTGAGTCGCCGATGCTTAACGCATGTTCGTCAGCGTAACGGTTGGATACGATAACGGCATTCCCTACATCAGAAATTTTCGGCAGCAGCCGCTGAGCCGCCAACGCGTCCAAATCAGCCAATGCATAGTCGATAGCCCTACCGTCTTGTCCCTGTTTGGCAGGGCTTAATCTGCTGACGGTGCTGACTTCCTGTATCCCCTCCAATTCCGAAATCCGCTGCTTTAATTGTTCTGGGTCAATCGATGACGAGTTCTCCAGCCGGTCGACTACCTGTATATCCGTGGCATACTGCGTCTTGATATAATTCCGTTCGTTATGCTGTATCGTATTCAGAAGAGACGAGCCGATGACGGCAATCATCATGGCAAGGCTGATCGTCAGAATAACGAAGGTGTTTTTCTTAACCTGCGGCACAAGATTTTTGATTGCAACATACGAAACTCGCCCCGCTATCAACTTCAACACTGGCGACATCTTAGCCAACACACCGGGAAGATATACGGGCACCATCGTAAACACGGACCATACGAACAATAGAAAGCCCATTAAAAAGCCGAATTCCGCATTAGCTGACGGCGTACCCGAGAATGCAACCCCAAAAAGGATGGAAAACAGGCTGGCTGCCATCAGCACTTTCCCTAAGGTTTTCCCTCTTTTCCGCCCTTTAAAATCATTATTCTGGTTCATCTCCAGCATCTTAAGCGGCAGAATCTTGGTGCTTCTGTAAGCAGGAACCAACATAAATATCTCAAGGATGATAAAGCTTGTTACGGCAACCAGAGCCGCGGCGCCACCATCAAAACGGAAATTCGTCAGCGGAAACGCAAACAGGCCGGATATCCATGGAATGATGTAGGTGTAGCTTAACAGCGATACCAATAGACCGCTTAGAATGCCGAGCCCGTTGGTTACCGTGCATTGAATGAACACCATCTTAAAGAGCTGTTCGGTTTGTGCGCCCATGGACCTGAGAACGGCAAATTGGAAACGGTATTTATGCAGCATCCCTTCGAAATTAGAAATGATCAACAAAGAGATGACCATAACAATCAGGACCGAGATGACCAAGATATAATTGCCCAAGACGGACAAGCTAGCCTTCAATGTTGAATTCTCCGCGGCAATCTCGAGCGTTATCCCAGGATCCAGCTCCTGTAGTTGCTCCCCCAAAACCATCAGGTCGGTATCATCCTCCGCCTGCACCATCAAATAACTCGACACCGCAGCATGCCGGGCTCCGGCAGTTTGAATCTGCCTGACTTCCTCCAGGTCCATAAGCAGCAGATCGGAAGCTGCGCCAGCAGCAACCGGATCCCCTATGATCTCCTTGACGATGTATGCCTTCCCTTCGACCTTCATTCGACCGCCCGCCCGCAGCTGCAGCTCTTCGGCCAGCGACTGGTTTAGAATCAACTCCCCGCGTTCCGGATGAACCTGGATATGATAGCGGCTTTTCGACAATGCGTCATCCTCAATACCGGCAACGGCTACAGGTGCTGCAAGATCATTAACGAACATCTGGGACAGCATGACCGGAGAGGCCTGTCGTACCCTGCCTGTGGACTGCATTAAATCCATAATGCGTTGATCTGATGTCTCATGATCCACTTCGTTAGTGTATCCCACCATCATGTCGACATCGCCATACTGCTGTTTCACTTCGTGGTCAATGGAACGGTTGGCATTCGCCAGGAAGGAAGACATCGTAATCATCAGAAACACGGCCAGACCTACGCTTATCAAGGAAAAGAATAGGAGCGACTTGTTACGGGCCAGTATACGAAAAGCTATGCCTCGTAGGGAATGAATCATGCGGATAACTCCATCATGTTCTTGAATATGTTCAATATCGGCTCTATCTTCCGTTCCCCGTCGCTCTCAAACTGATCCACGATTTGACCGTCATGGAAAAATAACACCCGATCCGCATATACCGCAACATTCGGATCATGGGTTACCATAATCATGCTTTGATTGAAGGCGTTTCTCATCTCCACTAAAGCCTCAAGAATTTCTTTCGATGTATTGTAATCCAGATTGCCGGTCGGCTCGTCTGCCAGCAGCAGCGGCGGGTTCGTTATCAGCGCCCGTCCGATGGCTACCCGCTGCTGCTGTCCCCCGGACAGCTGAACCGGCCGCTTCTTCCTCCAGCTCGCGAGTCCAAGCAGGGTCAGCATGTCCTGTACTTTGTGCTGAATTTCTGTCTCCGATACCCCTTGCAGGATCAAGGGAATCGCCATGTTTTCCTCTACGCTTAAGTCATTCAATAAATGAAAAGATTGAAATACAAAACCGATATTTTCACGCCGGTAGCGGGTTGCATGAGGTTCTACGAAGATATGGTCCATGACCTCTCCCTTTAACTCGATGCTTCCTGAGCTAGGGGTGTCAAGGGAGCTGATAATGTTAAGCAGGGTGCTTTTTCCGGAGCCGCTGGTTCCCATAATCGCCACCAATTCGCCCTCCGCCAGCCCAAACGAAACATTCTTTAGCGCTTGAACTTTAAATCCGTCTCCATCATAGGTTTTGTGGATATTGCGAACTGATAACAAACTCTTCTGATTCATCCAATCCCTCCACTCAATTTATTTGTCTAAACCTGGATAAAATACTCTATGAGTATATCAGATTTGGTTATATATGTAATCTCATGGAATCCATGGAATGTAATTGACTAGTTTGATATCTTATTGGCATAAACATTCAAAGAAAAAAAGACCGCGTTACGCGGTCTTTCATAAGCCATGCAGCTGCGAAGCGCAGCTTTCGATATTAGTGAGCGCTCACCAGGATCTTCACCTGGTTTTTCTCTTTGAGCAGAGCCTCAAAGCCCCGGTCGATAACCTCATCCAGTTTGATCCGCTGGGTGACCAGCTTATCTGCCGGGAAGAAGCCTTTTTCCATCAGGCTGATCACAGCCGGGAATACGTCGCGATAGCCGATGATACCGGTAATGTTACGTTCCTTCATCACGATGTCATTCGGCACGATCGGAGCGGAGGTTTCGAAGATGCTGACAATCATAATCTGTCCGCCGATCTTCGTCGAGTTGATCGCTTGGGTAAGAACCGGCGGAACCCCGGTCACCTCGAATGCCACATCGACTCCGGCACCGGTACGGCGATGAAGCTCTTCTACTACATCGCAGGCCTTCGGATCAATGACGATAGCCCCCAATTCCTCGGCTTTCTGTTTGCGTTCCGGGGACAGCTCCACGGCGTAAATCTCGGATGCTCCCGCTGCCTTCAATGCTTCGATGACAAGCAGGCCGATCGGCCCGGCACCGAATACGACCGCCCGATCTCCGGCCTTCAGCTGGCTTTGGCGCACGGCGTACAGCGCGACTGCCGAAGGTTCCACCAGAGCCCCCTGTTCATAAGAAACGCTGTCCGGGATTTTATGAACCATGTGCTCATCCGCAGCTACATATTCGGAGAAACCGCCGCCACCGCCGGCGAGCCCGAGAAAGCCCATTTTGTCGCACAGATTGTATTTCCCTTGTCTGCAAGCCGCACATTTTCCGCACGCAAATACAGGCTCAACAACCACACGGTCGCCAGCCTTGAATTTCGTAACGCCTTCGCCAACCTCTACCACCTTGCCGGAAAACTCATGGCCCATAACCACCGGAGCCTGTTCTCCGGTAAGGGCGTGAGGCGTATTCTCAGGTATAAATATAGGCCCGGCCACGTATTCGTGCAGATCACTGCCACAAATCCCGCACCACTCGACCTTGATTTTCACTTTTCCGTTCGTAGCTTGCGGCTCCGCGATCGTCTCCAAACGCAGGTCCTTTACTCCATGCCAGCGTAGTGCTTGCATCGTCTTCATCTCCTTATAGGTTCGAAAAAAATAAAAACAAAACAGGAAACGTTTCCGAAATCAAATATGTCACAGTTTTGACAATCTGTCAAACCTGTTTCACCAAAATGTATGAAATGTCATGGACAACTACAGACTGCCGTTCCCCTGACTTTGCCGTGGAAATGCAGCGATTGGTACCGCATTGCTTGCTAGATGCCGTTGTCCCCTTGCGAATCCCGTGATGGAAGGACGTGCTTAATGTTATAATATAGTTATTGGCTCCAATCTCATCTTAAATCAGCACATGAACAGGAAACGTTTCCGATATAGAGAGGAATTTATCGAATATGGTGAACCCCAAAAAAGTAACGATTGAAGATGTCGCCAAACAAGCGGGTGTCGGTATCGCAACCGTGTCCCGGGCCATCAACGACAGCAAGGGCATCAGTCCGAAAACGAAAGCACGGATCATGCAGGTGATCGAAGAAATCGGCTTTAGTCCAGATACATCGGCCCAAAGCCTGAAGGTCCGGCAGACGAATCAAATCGCCTTGGCCGTGCCTGACATCCGAAATGCGATCATCCCGGAAATCGCCTGGTCGGTCGAGCAGACCGCCAAACAGCACGGCTATCGGGTCGTTCAGATCAATACGGCCGGAAATGCACGGAACGAGCTGGAAATCGTCAGGGATATCAAAAAACTGCACGTGGACGGCCTGATTATCATGCCGCTGGCTTATCCCAAAACACTGGGTGACCTGATTAACAAATCAAGCTTGCCCGTCTCGATTATTAATTACGGGAAACAGCTGGGAGATGAGTATAAAGCCGATATCGTTGGTCTGGCACGCCAGGAGGGCAAGCTCGTCATGGAGCATCTCCTGAAAATCGGGCGAAGCCGAATCGCCTATGCCGGTGCGCCCAAGGATAAAATCGAAGAGCGGTATTGGGCTTATGAGCAGTCGCTGCAGAAAGTCGATCCGTCGCTTGTCTATTTCGGGGAGGACTTCTCGTTTGAGACGGGGGTTCGCGCGGCGGACTATTTTTATGGCCTGAAGCATATGCCGGATGCCATCTATGCGGTTAACGATATGGTTGCCATCGGCATAGTCAACCGTTTTAAGGAGCTGAAGGTTCGGGTTCCCGACGATGTGGCGGTCGTCGGCATCGATAACAATGCATGGACCACCGTCACGACGCCGCAGATCAGTTCGGTGTCCATCATGGGCGATGAAGTAGCCCGGCTTGCGACGGAATTGCTGCTGAAGCGGCTTCGCGAGCAAAAGACCGGCCAATACGAGCGCGTGCAATTCGAGCCGCGGCTTATCGTCAGGGAATCGAGCGTGTCCGTGATCCGAAACGCAACAACCGACTAGGCGTGATTCGGACCCATAAAGAAGAGCCCGGAACGCGATGTTCCGGGCTCTTTTCCATTTTGAATCATGAACGCTTAATGGCTTAACGTATACAAATAATAGCCATAGTCGGTAGGCGTGCCGGGATGTCCGATTTGCCGGAGCATGGCGGTTACGTTCCCCCGGTGATAGGTCCCGTGATTAATTATATGCTGGATATAATCCAGGCAGCTGGTTCTAAAATCTCCGGACGGATAGATGGCGTCCAGATTCTCATGCTGTTCGATAAACAACCGGAAGCGCGCCGCCAGATCGTCCATTAGCTGGCCCAATTCTTCGATGCGCTTGCCTTCCGTTTCCGCAACCAGCCGAGCAATCGAATCCTTCAGACTCTCCAAGTACGCAGGCGACACCTCCGTGACTCCGCCCGCGTTAAAGAACGACAGCCAGCCGGAATCAATGACATAGATGTGCACCATCGTGTCATAAATGGATGGAAAGACGCTGACAATCTCCTTGCGGTATACCTCTTCCGAAAGCCCCTGCAAATATTCGCAAACCTTCCGGTTAGCCCATACGTGGTAATCGTACTGCTTCAATATCCATGTTTTCAAATCGTCGTTCCCCTTTTCATAGGCGGGGAAGCACGCAGTTTAAGGGCAATTATGCGCTAATCCCCATATAAGTTTGCCCGTGAACGATTGTTGTTTTCATCTCGAACGCCTCCTGAAATTAACCTAATCCCATTCTAGCATATATGACGTTTCCCAGGTGGTAAAATCACGTCAGGCTGCTCATGGACGCTGGAAAAACGATATGCGTTACAATACCTGCCGGCTTCATTCCTAATCTTTGACCTTTTGGAAAAATCGCGGCAAAAACGAACGGTTCCTCTCCAGCATCTCATCCAGCATGGCTTCAGCGGCACTGACGGAATCGGTGAGCGGATGCGCGCTAAGAGCTAGCAGCGCCTTCTCCCTGCTGCCCGTGACCGCTGCCTCGATGGCCAGGCTCTCGTAGGTCTTCACGGCTTGGATCAGGCCGATCGCCGCAGCCGGCACTCGCTCGACAGGTACCGGCACCGCGCCGTTCTTCGTCACGACGCAGTTCACTTCGATACTGGCATCCGCCGACAGGAAGTCCAGCGTGTCGCCGTTCATCACGTTCAATGTTTGAATCTCCCCACTATCCGTATGAATGGCCTTCATCAAATTGACAGCCGCCTCGGAGTAATAAGCGCCGCCGCGCTGCTCAAGCTGCTTCGGCTTTTCGGCAAGTTCCGGCCGCTTGTAAATCTCAAACAGCTCATCCTCAAGACGCTGGACCGTTTCGGCCCTTGTCTCGCCTCTGGCCGCGGCAGCCTGCTGCTCCTCCAGCATCTCCCGGTGGAGATAATAATATTTTAAATAATAGGATGGAATCGCGCCCATCGCCCGGATCAGCGTATCGTTCCAGGCAAGCTGCGGCACGTTGCGAGCTGAGTAGCTCCCTCCCGTTGCCAGCAGCTCCTCCAGCTTCGACACGCCATCGACCTCGATCCGGCTGATCCAGTGCAGATGATTCAATCCGGCAAACTCACAGTAGATTCGCTCGACCGGCACCTCGTAAAGCCCGGACAACCACTTGTAAGCGGCGATGGGGGAGTTGCACAAACCGATGGAGCGGATGTCGGAGTGCTTCATGATGGCTTCCGTTACCATCCCGGCGGGATTGGTGAAATTCAGCAGCCAGGCATCCGGACATAATGCCTCCATGTCCTTGCATATATCCAATAGCACCGGTATCGTACGCAGAGCCTTCATCATGCCGCCGGCTCCGGTCGTTTCCTGCCCCAGCATCCCGTATTTCAGGGGGATCGTTTCGTCCCAGCCTCTGGCCTCCAGCAGTCCGACTCGCATCTGAGTCGATACATAATGGGCATCCTTCAGTCCTTCCTGACGGTCCAAGGTCAACGTTATGCGAATCGGCAATCCGCTTCGCTCAATCATCCGCCGGGCCAGACCGCCTACAATTTCGAGCTTGCGGCGGCCTTCCGGGATATCCACGAGGACGATGTCCGTCACGGGAAACGACTCATAATGACGGATGAAACCTTCAATCAGCTCGGGGGTATACGAGGATCCGCCCCCGATAACAGCAACCTTCAATCCAGTGCCCATTCTACATTCCTCTCCTTCACGGCAAGCTCATGCTGCAATTGTTCATACACGGCCGTGCCAGGAACCACCCCGTTCTCATCCATTGCGAGCAGGACGGCACCCGCTGCGGGCTCAAGGGCCAAAATGCGCACCCGGCTATTCGGGGCTGCCGCAAGAACCTGAGACTCAATATACGGAACGACGTAATCCCTTTCTCCCCGGGTCAGTACGCTGCCGGCCAGCACGACATCGAAGGTGTCATTGCCCATGCCGAGCTTACGAATTACCGCGCTGGCGACCTTCCCCAGCTCCATGCCCTGCCTTTCCAATATCTCTCTTGCAGCTTCATCGGCGGGTGCGGCTTGAAACAGCAATTTCGCCAGTGTATGCGGCGCCCTTCTGCCCTCGTCCAAAAATCGGTGAAACATCTCTTCCACGCTGCCGAACCTTAGCGCATCCAGCGTTAGCGGCGTCAATGAAGTCGGCTTCTCACGGCCTTCCCAGGAACGAACGACCGTCCGAAATACCTCGACGGCCAGGTCGGCGCCTCCGCCGAAATCGCCGAACGCATAACCGAATCCTCCGATCTGAACCTCCTCGCCTGCCGCGTTGACGCCATAACCGTTCGTCCCGCTTCCGCATATAAGGACGACGCCGTCCCTCTGTCTTGTGCCGGCTCTCATGGCAATGACGGTATCGCAGGCGATATGGTGTTTCTTGAAGCCCATGGCGCCGATCATGGGCCGCAAGATGCGGAAGTCCGCCTCGCGGTCGGCTCCCGCCAGCCCGAACGACGCGCAGGCGATGTCCTCTCGCCCGAGTCCCGCCTGTCCAAGCGCCTCTTCAACGGCCTGCCTGATGCTTGCTTCCGCACGAGCTGCGCCAAGCTGATGGTTGCCGCAGCCGCCCATTCCCTTTCCAGCGATTCGTCCTGTTCCGTCCGCCACGACGGCCAGCGTCTTGCTTCCTCCGCCGTCGACTCCCAAGTAGTAATTCAAGTATGATCTCTCCTATGATGCCCGGCTCATGAAGCCGTCCTGCCCAGCGAATGCCAGCGCATATTCCGCAAGCCCCTGAAGGAATGGACGGCTTCGCCGTGACGTTTATTTCGATGCTTCCAGCTTCTGCTTATTCTCCTGCCATTTTGCTGTTTTGTACTGTAATAGCTTGTCGTAACCCGCTTTTTGCGCATCTGCCTCTGCCTTATCCAGAAGCGAGAGCACTTCCTGGTCCGAGGAGGCCGAGCTGATCGCCTTGGCTCTGGCCTGCTCATAAATTTCGAACACGCGCTGCGCAATTATGCCTTCCTCGGAATCGCCTGCCGGATCGAGGTTGACGTATTCCGTCGTGTTCATCTGCGTCTTCCAGGTAATCTCCGATTGCCAATACGTTTCAAAGTTCCGCTTCTCCGGCGGCAGCGTGGATTCGAATTTCATCTTGGAATTGTCGACATACACCGTGTTGCCGTTCCACTGGAAGTTCACCGTGGCGTTCATCAACTCATCGCGCCCCTTCGCATCGCTGGTGAATTTATCGGTGAACAGCGGCACGTCCTCTTCGTCCGTACCGTCCCAGTACAAGCCTTCAGGTCCCCACATGATCGTCCGCTGGCCCTCGGGACCGGTGAACCAATCCAGGAATGCAAAGATAGCTTCCGGATCTTTCGCCGCTTGCGTAATGACGCTGACATTCCAGCCTAGCTGCTTGTAATCGCCCGGGAAAATCTTGTCGCGATCCAATCCTTCCTTGTGTACCGGCCATATCATGATGTAACCGGCATCAGGGTCCTGCGCCTTCAGCAGATTGTTGCCCTTGGAACCGAACTCGGTCGGGCTGGAGGCTACATAAACCGCCACGTTGCCGCTCAGAATCTTCTGCTCGACTTGCTCCAGCTTCTGCGTGAAGGCATCCTGCGTAATGAGTTTCTCGCGGTACAATCGGCTCATGTATTGAAGCAGCTCGCGATAAACGGGATCCGTGAACAGCGATACGAGTTGATCCCCCTGGGGTACGGCGATCATACTGTTGAACGTATACGGGCGGTTCTCGGCAAAAGCGGACACCATGATGTCCACGCCCGCTGCCGATTGGCCCACCTCCAGAGGAACGACATCCGGATACTTCGCCTTCACTTGCTTCAAATAGGCGTACAGATCATCCGGCGTTTCCAGTTTTGGCGCTCCAAGCTCCTCGTATATCTTTTTATTGACGAGATAGCCGGCATTGCCGTTCGGCTGCGTTGTGTACCAGTTCGGGAATTGATACAGCTTTCCGTCCGGCGAGCGAAGCAGATCGAGCGTGGATTCCCCGGCCCATTTTTTCAGATTTGGGTATTTATCCAGATAATCGTCGAACGGCACCAGCATGCCCTCGGCACGCAGCTTCTCGACCTCCGCGCCCCGTTCCATCCATATGACATCCGGCAGCTCCCCGGACACGATCATCGTACTGAGCTTGTTCTTGGCAACGCCGCCGGAGCTGACCGGAACCACGTTGACCTTCTTGTTCTCCTGGATCCACTTGGTTGCAAGATCCGCGCCCCAATCCGGCATCGTATACCAGTCATAGTGGCCATAGAACGAGAATTCCAGCGGCTTCTCTCCCAGCACAAAGGTATCCTCTCCGGCTGGTTTCTCATTGTTTTGCGAGCTTGGACCTTCCTTCTCCGGGCTTGCGGCATTCCCTCCCGAACCCGAACATCCCGTTAAAGCCATGACGATGACAAGCGTGACTGACCATGCAGATAGAAGCCTTTTTCCCCTTTTTTTCATTCCAAGTGCTCCCTTCATGATTCATTTATGGTCAAAGCTGCCGCTTCAAACCCTTGGCAAGATGGCTGGTGAATTACTCCTTCAAAGAACCGATTAATACGCCCTTCACAAAATACTTCTGAACGAACGGGTATACGCACAGGATCGGGACGGTTGCCACCATCATGGTCGCCATGGACAAGGACTTGGTCGTTACGGCCTTCATCGCGCTCATCCGGCCCTGCGCCCCGGCATCCATGTTCTGCATCTGTTCCATCATAATGTTGGCATTGAGGATCTGCTGAAGCTTCGTCTGGATCGGCAGCAAATCCGTGTTGGATATGTAAATGCTTGGCGCAAACCAATCATTCCAATGATACACGGCCGTGAACAACGACAGCGTCGCAATGACCGGTCCCGAAAGCGGAAGCACGATTCGGAAGAATACGCCCCAGTTCGAGGAACCGTCGATATGGGCCGACTCCTCAAGGCCGGGCGGGATGCCCTTAAAGAACGTCCGGAATATAATCATATTCCACACGCTGATGATGCCTGGTACGACCATAACCCAGAACGAGTTCATCAGGCCCAGCTCCCGAATCAGCAAATAATTCGGAATGAGTCCGCCGCTGAAGTACATCGTCACGATGCAGGTGACCATATAAAAATTCCGGCCCATCAACTCGCGTTTGGATATGCCATAAGCGAATATCGCGGTTGCTGCAATGGAGAGAAAAGTACCGGTCACCGTACGGAGCACCGAGATGACGAACCCGTCAATGAGGCGCTCGTCCTTGAACACTACGCGGTAATTCTCCAGCGTAAATTCGCGCGGCCAGAACGTAATGCCTCCCTGCATCGTGTCGGACCCCGAGTTAAACGAGATGACGGCAGCGTTCCAGAATGGGTACAGCGCGATAAATGCCAGCAATGACAAAGAGCCGTAGATGAACCCAACGAATACCCGATCCCCGTTTGACAGCCTCATATGAATCTCTCCCCCTTCCGCCCTACCATAAGCTGTTCCCCGACCGTCGGGCCCAGTAGTTGGCTCCGGCCAACAACAATACGCTGATGATTGCCTTGAATAGACCCGCCGCCGTAGCGTAGGAGTATCGGCTGTTCTGAATGCCAATCCGGTAGACGTACGTGTCCAGCACGTCGCTGACATCCCGCAATACCGGATTGCCAGCCAGCAGCAAAATGTCCTCGAAACCGGCATTCAGGAAGTTGCCGATCGCCAAAATCGAGAACACAACGATGATCGGCATAATAGACGGAATAGTGATGGAGATGATCTGCTTCAGACGGCTCGCACCGTCAATAGAAGCCGCTTCATACAGTTGGGGATTAATGCCCGCAATGGCCGCCAAATACACAATGGAGGAAAAACCGATCTCCTTCCACACATTCGTTACCGTCAGGATGCTCCAGAAGTACTTTGGCTCCGATAGAAAATTGATCGGTTCATCGATCAGGCTCAGCTTCTGCAGCAGAATGTTCAGACTGCCGTTGTCCGTGGACAGAATGGAGATCGCAAAGCCCGAGACGATGACCCACGATAAGAAGTGAGGCAGATAACTGATCGTCTGGACGATCCGTTTGAAGGAATGCCTCCCAACCTCATTGAGCATCAGTGCGAGCAGGATCGGTGCAGGAAACCCGATGCACAGCTTCAGCAGGCTGATGACCAAGGTGTTCCGCATAATGGTCCAGAACTCCGGCGCCCCAAAAAACATCTCAAAATGCTTGAAGCCGACCCACGGGCTGTTCAGAAAGCCCTTGAACAGGCTGTAGTCCTGGAACGCCATGAGTACCCCGTACATGGGAATGTAGCTGAAAACCAGAATGAACATCATAGCCGGAAGTACCATCAGCTGTATATCCCATTGCTTCAGAAAGCGGCGCAAGCGCCCTTTCTTCACATGTGTCCCCGCCCTGCTGTCGATCTCGATTTGCGGCATTGGCATCTCCCCCTTTTTATTTCGTGTTAGGTTTATTGACACATTCTTGAGATGCTTGCCACTTTATTGTATCGCCTGACCAGGCTCATTTCTCTGCTAAAACAAGCAAAAACCAGCACTATTTCACTGGTTTTCAGGAATGTTGCTTTTGTGAAGCCTTCGGCGTCATGCCGATGTGCTTTTTGAACAGACGATTAAAATTGGTCAGCGTGCGGAAGCCGCATTCCAGGGCGACGTCCATCACTTTCATATGGCCTCCTTCCAGCATTGTGACCGCCTGCTCCAGCCGAATGTGGATCAGGTACAAGAGGGGCGGCATGCCGACCGCACGTTTGAATATTTCGCTGAACCTGGAAGGACTCAGATAGACCAGGGAAGCCAACTCCTCCAGCGTCCAGGGGTGGGCGAAATTTTGCTCCATCACCATGATGACTTGACGCATTTTCTCCAACTGCCGTTCGCTGATGCTGGGTTCGCTTCCGCCTTCCCCTTCGATCCGGCACTGCCGGTTTACGATGGCCAGGAATTGGAGCAGAAGCGAGTATACTACCGTAGCGTAAGACCGCTGTTCCCCCACATGCTCCTCCTGCAGCTCAAACAGCAGCGAACGCAGCTTCCCCATGGCCGGATGGTCGCGGGGGATCAGGTTCATGTAATGCTTGCCCATCTCGCGGAACGGGCTGAACAGCTCCGGATCGAACCGGAGGTTATGGATAAACCAAGTCGAATCAAATGAAATGACCGTCATGACCAGATCCTTCGTCTCGTAAGCGCAGTGAAGATCATTCGAGTTGATGAGAAGTACATCCCCTTGCTGGAATTCAAATTTTTGCCCATTGATGATGTAGTAACCCGTACCGGATTTAATGTAATTTATCTCCAGCACATTGTGCCAATGAAGTTTCTGATAGGGGCTGGTCACGCCAATCGTATCGGCGACAAAAATCGGATAATTCTTGGCTAATATTACTTTTTCCTTCGGTATCGCTTCTTCCCGCATGATCGATGGCATGATAAATCCCTCCATAACCGATATTTTCTTGTAAGCGTTACATCCATACATTTGTTGTAAAAAACTCTATCATCTATATTCCATAGTTGTAAATAAAAAGCTGCCCCAAATGTCATTTCTGACCTAGGGCAGCTTGTTGGTGCGATGATTCCAGAACAATGAGCGGATGCTAATCAAAGAAACTCCAACATACCTAATAAAATCATCGGCTGAATACCCGATAAACTAGTTGGCCGGCGTGAATTTGATCCAGTCATAGTACGCGCGTACCGGCGTACCCGTGTAATTGAATGTTCCGGTCCATATCTCAGCCGGTCCCGATCCTGACCACAGATTAACCATGATATGGCCCGGACTTGTCGGAAGCGCCCCGCGGGAGCCATTCTCCGTATGAACCAGTTGACCGTCTACGTACCATTTGATCAATGATGGTGACCATTCGAACGCATAATTATGGAAATCGAGCGACGCGTCAAACCCTAAGTTGATGATGGTGCTATGCTGGCCTACGCCATTCGTAAAATAATTCGTTTCCATCTTTGTGGTGTCCTTCCCCAGGATTTCAATATCGATTTCGTCATTGGACGTGCCTGTGGCTTGACCGGAATACGTAAAGAGGCTCGTCACCAAGCCCGTTCCCTTAGCCGCCTTGATCCGCGCTTCAACCCGGCCGTAGCCGTACTTCAGATGTGTCGCGTATTCACCGGAAGCATAGGATTTGCCCGAGCAGCTCGCAGGACATCCCGCATTATCAAGCCGTAAAGCCATAATCCCGTTAGAGAACTCCTGGTTTGCCGCCTTCCAGCCCACCCCAAAATCCGGACCATTCGCCCATCCGTCGGAAGTATAAAACAGATTAGGGTTCTTGCTATTCAGCGGCTCATTAAATGCAACGTCGGCAGCCGACGCTTGAATCGGTACCAACAATCCGCATAACAAGCTGCCAGCCATAAGCATTGTCGTCATTCTCTTTCTGAACATACTTAGCTTTTTCATGAATAACACCTCTTTCTTGAAATGTAATAAACGGAAAAAAGCTCTAAGATCCCGTGCTGCTCATCCCCCTGACCGCTCAATCCCTCCCTTCATCTCATAGCCGTCTGACCACCAAAAATCGTTGATCCATTCTATCCTACATGCAAATCTCATGGAAATCTTATCCATTTTAAGGATAAAACGACACTATTTAACGGCTCTTGCTGCCCTGCCCAAGCAAAAAAAAGACTGCAACGGGCCTTATACTCCGCCCTGTCACAGTCTTGTTATCCCCAATCCGTCTGGTTCACTATAGAGGTACCGGCGCATGCCGCAGCCGATACGAGGTAGGCGATATGCGGTAATACTTAGCGAATGCTCTCGAAAACGTGTGGAGGTTGGAATACCCCAGCGAGAACGCCACCTCCGTCACGGACACGTCGGTTTCGGTCAGCAGAACCGCTGCCCGCTCCATCCGCAGCTTCATCAAATAATGGCTCGGACTGATGCCATGCACCCGAATGAATTCGCAGTACAGATGCGTCCGGTGCACGCCGGCTTGATGGACCACATCCGTCACCGTGATCCCTTCCATGTAGTGGGAATCCATGTAATGCACGCTTTGTTCGAGCCAATTCGGTTTAGTTCCTCTTTTGGCCGGGGTGGCAGCCAAAAGTTCAAACAGCTGATACAACCATTTCTGCCGTCCAAACTCGTGACCGATGGTATCGTCATCCACGCACCCGTAAATTTGATCCAGCACCGCCTGCAGCCCGCCCTTCATCACGTTAGGCAGAAAGGGCGTGGATGGGTGCAGCCCGATTCGGGTCAATGCGCTCTCCGCTGCTTCTCCGTCCAAGACGATCCACTGCATGCGCAGCGTCGGTTCGGGATCGCCGTTCGGTTCCCAATAACTGTACCTCGTATGTGGAAACAGGCAAAAGGCATCCCCTGCCGACAACGTAACCACCTTATCCCCGAATGCCAGCGAGATTTTCCCGTTCAGGACAAAATGCAGCGCATAGTTCTCGGATATTTTGGGGCCGACGCTGTAGTTGGGCCTGGCCAAACTCCGGCCTGCACGGAGAATCCAGATCCCGCCCTTTCTTTCCATATCCGAAGGTATGCAGTACTTCATATTCGCATGCTCGAAGACCATCTCCTTCACATGATATCCCTCCCGCCTCAAATAAAATGCTTCCTGCCAAATGCAACATGCGGAGCATGATACGCCTGCCTTCACCGCTAAAAAACAACAAAGAGGCACGGCTTCATGGCCATGCCTCCAGTCATCTGGTCGACGAGCTTTGTGTTCTTTTTTTGAGATGTACTCTACTCTCGCAATCCGAGCTTAAGCCATGGGATCGCTTATACTCCCCATTCCTTTCGGGCTTCAGCTACCGACTTCTGCGGCGTTCGTCCCCAAGCATAATGACCCTTGGGTTTGCGGCCGATCCATCGCTCATCCACCGGTTCGGATGCAAGCTGATAACGGGTATCCGCGCTGATTCGGTAATGGCTGGTGTTGTTGGTCAGCGAGGTGTGCATCATGTACATTCCGAATATAATGGCGTCGCCGGCTTCAAAAGCGGTCGTCGCCCATTGCCCGCCGTAGCGGTCCACAATCTCGACGGGATCCTCGGAGAACCAGCCCGTGGCAACATTGTCACGATCAACGTCCATTTCCCCGTAGGTCTGCTTGATTTTCGTAAAATGCTGGGACCCGAGACACATCGCCAACGTTCCCATTTCAAGAGGGATATCCCCAAACGGCGTCCACATGGTGTACAGATCCTTCGTGCCTCTACCCATATACACAACATCGTAATGAGCCCCGGTATTGCCTCCGCGAGCGACGGCGCGCGGCCACTTGTAGTCGTATGTCATCGCGGCTCCGCCCAGCAATCGTCCAAAGAAGTCCAGCACCGCCCGCGAATTGACAACGTCCAAAAACTGGGGGAAATCCGGCTGCAATTGCTCGGTACTGCCGCCCCACATTCCGCCCTTATTCTCCGGTCCGATGATCCCGTCTTCGACAAGGGCCTGGGGATCCAGCCTGCCCATGGCCCCGAGTTTGGTCAGGAACTCCATTCTTGCGTTCAAGACCTGTTCCCGCTTATGGAAACCGCGAATCAGGAGATATCCATCCTCCTGCAGCCGGTTTCGCAGCGCTACCGTATCCTCCAGCATGTCATTGCAGTCTCTTAATTCCGTGAGGTATTTACCTCCCCACTCTAATTCCCTTTGTCCGATGGTCACCTTCATAACAAACCTACCTCCCTTTCTGTCCGTCAGGATAACCTGAAGCGAAACATCCACGCTTCAAGTATCCTTATCCTATTGGATCTGGAAGAGGAAGTCGTTACCGAAAACCGAACCATATTTACGCAAAACCCGTCTGTATCCGCGGCAGGCTATCGTAAGCACGTTAGTGATGATATAGGCGCTGCCGGTTCCTCCACTCCGATGGGGGGCAGCCCTCCATTTTTTTGAACCAGAGCGAGAACGAGTGAAGCTGGGAGAAGCCGACCGATTCGGCAAGCGACTGGAGGTCTTTATCGGAGGAGCTTAAGAGCCACTTCGCTTCCGCAAGCCGGCATAGCTGCTGGTACTGCTTCGGGGTCATGCCGTATATTTTGGCGAATTGCTTGCGGAAGCCATCCTCGGACAGTCCTGCCATTTCCGCCAGGGTAGAGACATGCATTGGATCCCGGATATGCTGACGGATGTAGTCGCCGATGAACGAGATGGACAGCGCCTGATGATCGGAATGGGCGTGTTCGTTAAGAAACAATAAAAGCAGCTCCACCCAGACCGCATAATTCCGTATCGGATCTTTCAACGGGGCAGAACGGATTCTCAGCCATTCGCGGAACAAGCGTTCATAACGGTCCCGATCCAGACGGGACAGGGCGATGATACGAGTGCTGCCATCCGGAATAAGCCTGTCGAACAGCTCTTTCACCTCAGACGGAATGCGGTCCGCCAAAAGCACGCCGAAGCGTATAGGGGACAGCGCGCGGAACGAATGGGGAACCTCGGACGGAATGAGAACCACGTTCCCGGATTCCACTCTCGCTTCCCTGCCGTGCGCGCAAAAGCGGCCGCTTCCTTCCATGATCAACGTAATCTCCAGTTCCTGGTGGCTTCTTAAGCCGTCATCTTCCCAATGTTCATCATGCGCGCCAATAAAACTTTTACATTCCATCAAGGTTGTTAACCCCCTTGCCGCATGTCGATTTCGAACGGTTATGTTTTCAACTATACCGTCGATAATCCTTACGTCAAGTCGGGATAACCTGCGAGAAGCACCTTAACTTGCGGCAGCCTCAGCATGATCCATGATCAAACTTCACCTGCAGCAATCTCATGGTCCTTGTAGCTGATCCAATCGCTCCAGCTGCCTGCGTACAGCTTCACCTTGCGGTACCCGGCTTCCCGCAAAGCCAGCACGTTCGGGCAAGCCGACAACCCTGATCCGCAATATACAATCACTTCATCATCGAAGGACAACCCGGCAAAACGCTCCCGCTGCCGCTCGGCTCCCTTTAGCGTCCCGTCTTCATCGATCCCGTCCTTCCAATAGGCATGCGCCGCTCCCGGAATATGTCCGGCCACGGGATCCTGTGGTGCCGTTTCTCCCGTGAACTGCTTCCAATCCCTTGAATCGAGCAGGGTCACGCCGGCTTTGCCGATCTTTGCCCTTACCTCATTCACATCAGCCAGCCATTCCTCCCGCACGTTCGGCTGGAATACGCGCGGAGCCGCCTCGCTTCTCTTCGAGGTGAGCGGATATCCGGCCGACTTCCAGCCGACGAATCCTCCATCCAATATATATGCCGAACCGTGGCCCAGGTATTTCAAAATCCACCATAACCGCGCACCTTCCGGGCGAAGGTCATCGTCATAGACAACGACGGGCGTACTCGCATCGATCCCGAGCTTGCCGAGCCGCCGGGCCAGCTCCTCCGTATGCGGCAAGGGGCTCCGGCCGCCGTGCTCGCCTGGAGAATCCGTCAAATCCTTTTTCAAATCAACGAATACGGCACCGGGCACATGCTCGCGCTGATAAGCCTCGTAGCCGTAATTCGCATCGCCCGGGCTGAATCGGACGTCCGCAACGACAAGCTGACCCGGATTCGACTGAAGCTGTTCCAGCACCCATTCCTTGCTTACGATATTTGACATAAGCTCCTCGTCCCTTCTGATATCAAGCTGCCGTTTAAATCGTAAATTCCAAATCCTCTTCCGTCTTGACGTCATAAATCGCAGCGTAGATGTCGTTCTGAATCTTCAGTAGGCTGGCATCCTCCCGCTTGCGCGGACGCTCATGGGGAACGTCGAAAATATGGTGAATGCGCCCGGGGCGCGGGGACAGCAGGACGACCCGGTCTGCGAGAAAGACGGCTTCGGATACGTCATGGGTCACAAACACCACCGTTTTCTGCTCCTCCTGCCATATGCGAAGCAGATCCTGCTGAAGCTGAAGCCGGGTAAGATGGTCCACCGCGCCGAACGGCTCGTCCATCAGGAGGATGTTGGGACTGCTTACGAGCGCCCTTGCGATCCCTGCTCGCTGCCGCATGCCTCCCGATAAATGATGTGGATATTTCGAGCCGAACCCCTCCAAGCCGACCATGCTCAGATATTTGTCCACGAGCGTTTGCCGCTCCGCTTTTTTCATGCCGGCGAGCTCCAGCCCAAGGCCGACGTTCTGCGAAATGGTGCGCCACGGGTACAGGGATGCATCCTGGAATACGACCCCAGAGCTCCGCGTGGGCCCCTGAACCTTCTCGCCATCCAGCCAAATGTCGCCCTCCGTCGGAAGTTGCAATCCCGCCAGCAGCTCCAGCAGCGTGCTTTTTCCGCAGCCGCTCGGCCCGAGGACGCACAGGAAATCGCCGTCCCGCACCTGCAGGTTTATATTTTGAAGCGAGATCGTTGGAAGATCGCCGCCATAAACCTTCGAGACATTTTCAACCGTAAAGCCGGACATAGGAACGCCTCCTGCCATACTTTATTTTTTCGGAATAAACCTGAGGTCCAGAATGTCCTCCACCTTGTAGATCTCATCCTGGAACCCCAGCTCCTTCTGAATCTGCTGGGTATCATTCAACGCGTTGACGTCCACGTCCGGATTGTTCTCCCACAGCACCTCTTCGCGCTTCAGCGCCAGATCCAGCACCTCGGGATCGATCTCGATGTTGTTCAGATAGTAAGTCTTAAACTCGTCCGGATGACTCTTCGCATACTCCTGCGATTTGAAGTAAGCTCGCAGCAGCTTCTCGACCAATTCCGGCTTCTCTTCCAGAATACCGTCGCGCGCCGCCAGCACTCCGGTGTGGAAAGTCGGCAGGTAATCCCAGCCTGTAGCGATGATATGGCCTTTTCCCTGCTTTTCCGCAAGAGAAGCGAACGGCTCATGAATGATGGTGGCGTCGACCTGTCCGGTTTCCAGACTCGCGTAAGCCGCCTGATGCGTGCTGTTGGCAATGAAGGTCACATCGTCCGGACTCAATCCGTGCTCCTTCAGGATGACCTGCGTATATACTTCCAGACCGCTGCCGAACACGGCGATGCCCACCTTCTTGCCCTTCAGGTCTTCCACCTTCTGGATCTCCGGCGAGGCGATCAGGTAGAACGGCCCCTTGGTCCGGAACATGGAGGAGACGATTTTGACGGGAGCGCCCTTGCCCGCAGCCACGATCGCCGTCGTCGTAGCCACGTCGACCACGTCAATGTCCTTGCTGGTCAGACCGGCTATCGGGTCCTTGGTGGTGATAAATTCGACGTCGAGTCCTTCCTCCTCAAAGAATCCCTTCTCCGCCCCGAAGGACACCGCCAGCCCGCTGACCCCGCTAAGCGGCGCATACCGGATCTTCTCCAGCTTGGCGCCTGCCGCGCTCTCTCCGTCCCCGGCGGACGGTGCCGCTTCCTTGCCGTTATCTTGACCGCTTGCGCAGCCGGCCGTCATGGCGATCAGCCATAGCGCCGCAAGTGCTATTAGGTATGGACGTATTCCTCTTCTGTTCATATGGTTCTCTCCCCCTGATAGTGATGCTTTTGCCCGATGGTCTATGATGATTTCCATTTCAAAAAAACGCTGCGTTCCAACAAATCGATTAATGAAATGATAAGTACGGATACGACGGTAACCAGCGCTACAATGGCAAAAGCCTGCGCGGTATTGTACAGCGATGTCGCCTTCACGAGAATATTGCCAAGGCCATCCTTCGACGCCAGCATCTCCCCGAACAGCGCCCCGACCAGTCCGGTAGCGGCCGAAATTCGGAGAGCGGCAAAAATGGTGGGCGCAGCCGATGGCAATATCACCTTCATGATGGTCTGATACCGCGTCGCCTCGAATACTTTGGCGACCTTCAGATGGTTGTCCGCCGTCTGTTTGATTCCGGTCATCGTGTTGACCGTGATCGTAAAGAAACAGAACAGGAACACAATCGATATTTTATGCGTGATCCCGATCCCGAGCCAGAGCGCCAGCAGCGGAACGATCGTCACCTTCGGAATCGCCATCAGCGCCGAAAGGTACGGCCGGAAGAATCGCTCCGCCCATGGGATCAGCACCATAGCCATGCCGACGGCGAGCCCGCCAATGGCCGCAATGCCATAGCCCGCAACGAACTCGGCCAATGTGACGTACAGGTGCTTCCAGATCTCCCCGTCACCGAACAGGTTGAATAGTTCGCGGAATACTTGGGAAGGCGCAGGCAGATACAAGCTGCTGACGGCCTCCGTGCGAACCAGAATCTCGCAGATCCCCAGTATGACCAGCAGCAATGCCCCCTGCCCCGCCCAGATGCCTGGGGATTTCTTGGCATTCCTCGTTCCCATCCGGCTCACCCCTTCGCAATCAGGTCGTAACGGTTCCTTGGGCGGCTCAGTCCCAAATGCTCGCGGAAGGTGCTGCCTTCATACTCGGTGCGGAACAAGCCTCTGCGCTGTAGCTCCGGCACAACCAGCTCCAGGAACAGCTCCAGACCGCCAGGCATATAGGGAGGGCAGACATTGAATCCGTCGGCCGCTTCATCCCGGAACCACTCTTCGATGATATCCGCTACCTGCTGCGCGCTGCCGACCACAAGCAGATGCCCGCGGACCGTGACGGTGAAGAAATAGAACAGGTCCCTGATCGTTATATCCTCGCGTCCGTTCGCCCCTCTGGCCAAGTCGGCCCAGTGCAGCGCGGCTTCCGAAGCGGATAGGTCAGGCAGCGGATCCTCCAGCGAATATCCCCTCAGGTCGATTCCGATCTTATCCGAAAGGGGTCCCAGATCGAAATCGGTCACCACCAGTTCGTTCAGCTCCGCATATTTGGCCCGTGCTTCTTCCTCCGTCCGGCCCACGATCGGAACCAGCCCGGGGAGGACCTTCAAATCCGTAGCTTCCCTTCCATACTCCGGCAGGCGTCCTTTCACTTCCTGGTAAAATTTCACGGCGACTTCTTTGACGTTCGTTCCGGTGAAGACCATGTCGGAATATTGGGCCGCCAGCATTTGGCTGCGCAGGGAGGTTCCTGCTGTGATCAGCGGAAGCTGTCCCTGTATCGGTCGCAGAATGTTCAGCGGCCCGGCGACGGAGAAGTGCTCGCCGACATGGTCCAGGGCATGCACCTTGCTGCCGTCGGCGAACACGCCGCTTGCTTTGTCCCGCGGAAGGGAGTCATCCTCCCAAGTGTCCCACAGCCCGCTGACGATTTCGATGAATTCCTCGGCATAGTCGTACCGTTTGGCGTTATCCCAATGCTTCTCCCGGCTGAAATTCAGCGCAGCCCGCGTATCGGAGCCTGTCACGACATTCCATGAGGCCCGGCCCCGGCTGAGATGATCCAGCGATGCCGTGAAGCGTGCGATGTTGTAAGGCTCGGCATAGGTGGTGTTCACCGTGCCGATCAAACCGATTTTATCCGTTGCCGCTGCCAGATAAGACAGCATGGTGAACGGCTCCAGCCGCGTCATTTGGGAAGGGAATAAATGCTGCATATCCGCGCTCGTGGCCAATCGGTCCCCCAGGAAAAAGAAATCGAACTTGGCCTTTTCAAGCTTCTGGGCGACCTCCTTCAGGAACTGGGGATCGTAAGCCCCGTCCGTTTTGCCTTCGGGCAGCCTCCAGCCCGCGGGATGATAGCCCGTCCCGAATAAGAACAATCCAAGATGCAATTGACGACGTTTTGAACTCATACTCATGGTTGTGTCACCTTCCTGATCCATATTGGTTATGGTTGATCATGATCATCCCGAATAGATACTGGCGTTATATCAGCTTTATCCACGGAATTCCTCCGTCAAGCGGTCGATCTCCTGCAGCTCTTCCTCTGTCAGCCGTTCATCCGAATGCTTCAGCGTATCCGCGATGTGCTCAGGCTTCGATGCCCCGACAATGGCTGACGTGATGCCAGGGCGGCTGAGCACCCAATTCAGGGCGAACTGCGGAAGCGTCCATCCCCGCTGCTCGGCCAGCGGCCGGATCCCTTCCACGATGGAAAGCGCATGCCGCTGGTTCAGCAGCAATCGTAACCGCTGCTCGCCTGCAGCTAGGCGCGAGTCCGTTGGGGGTGCTTCGCCCGCCCGATATTTGCCGGACAATATACCCCGTCCGAGCGGACTGTACACGAGAACCCCGACCTGCTCGGACTGGGCAAAGGGAATCAGCTCGCTTTCAATCTCTCTAGTAATAAGGCTGTATTCCGGCTGTACGCTCTCGAACCGGCGAAGGCCATGCAGCGCACTGATGCCGTGGGCCTTGGCGAGCTGCCAAGCCGCGTAGTTCGAGCAGCCGATGTACCGCACTTTCCCCTGCCGTACAAGATCCGTAAGCGCCTCAAGCGTCTCGTCCAGCGGGGTTAACTCATCAAACCGATGCACCTGATAGAGATCGATATAATCCGTTTGGAGCCGGGCAAGACTGTTCTCCAGCGCACGGTAGATATGATAGCGGCTTTGGCCCTGGTCATTGATGCCGGGTCCGATGCGATTATGCAGCTTGGTTGCCAGGAGAATGTCCTGTCTTCGCTCCTTCAGCAGCCTGCCCAGAATTTCTTCCGATTCCCCGAGCTGCTTGACGTTTCCGTTATCCATGCCCGTGCCGTATACGTCAGCCGTATCGATCAGATTGATGCCGGAACCAAGCGCTTGATCCAATACGGCGGCCGAAGCCCTCTCATCGATCCAGCGCCCGAAAGACATCGTCCCGAGACTTACCTCCGACACTTGAACCCCGGTTCTGCCCAGTGTTCTATACTGCATAATGACAACCCCTCACTTTGCTAGATTCATAAAAAAACAACCGGAGACACCCCTCGGATCACAACTTGATCCAAGGATGCATCTCCGGTTGTCCGGTAGAATGTGCATCAATCATATTAGCGTTATAAATGTCATGAAGCCCTTAGAATCGAACGTCTCGTTCATCTCCGTTGGTTTGGTAGATAAACAAACGATCTAATTCTATCATTTCCGATATGTTAAGTTGGATTATAACACCGTCTAATTTTGTCGTCAATTATTTTTCATGTTGGGTTTGCGGCCGGGTCAGCCCGAGGTGATCCCGTAACGTCCTGCCCGCATATTCCTCGCGAAACAGCCCCCGCTGCTGAAGCAGTGGGACTACGCGCTCCACAAACTGTTCGAGCCCGCTCGGGAGGAGAGGGGCCATAATGTTGAATCCATCGCATGCCATGCTGCGGAACCAATCCTCCATCATATCGGCAACTTGCCGCGCAGTGCCAACCATCGTCATATGTCCCCTCGCCACCGCGTAATGCCGACCGAGCTCCAGAATGCTCATCCCTGACTTCGCGGCCATATCCATAATCATGATCGCCCGGCTGCTGTTTCCTTCCCGCGGCAAATCGGGCAGCCGGCCGTCTACCGGATATCCGGTCAAATCCGCATTCAGCAGCTGGGACACATACTTCACCCCTGCCTCCGGCAGAATGAGCTCGCTGAATGTCCGGTGATATGCCACAGCTTCAGCTTCGCTGTCCCCAAGGAATATCTGAAGCCCCGGCAGAACCTTTACCTCTTCCCTCTCCCGTCCATACTCCATGAGCAAGTCCTTAAACTCGCGGTAATACTTGATCGCATCCTCCTTACTCTCACAGGCCGTGAACACGACATCAGCCGTTCGAGCCGCCAGCCTTCTTCCGGCAGCCGAGGTCCCCGCTTCAATGATGACAGGCCTCCCCTGCGGAGATCTGGGCATGTTCAAGGGCCCTTCCACCCTGAAGTGCTCGCCTTCATGATGCGCCCGATGAATCCGTGCCGTATCGGCAAAGACCGCCCTTTGCCGATCCAATACAAGGGCATCGTCCTCCCAGCCGTCCCATAATCCGGTCACGACTCGTAGAAATTCCTCCGCCCTTTCATACCGTTTGTCGTGTTCCATTAATTCCGCCGATCCAAAATTGCGTGCCTCCGCATCCTTCGTGGAGGTCACCACATTCCAGGCGGCCCTGCCGCCGCTGATATGGTCCAGCGTGGACAGACGCCTGGCCAATCCGTACGGCTCGTTGAAGGTTGTAGAGGCCGTTCCGGCTAATCCAATACGTTCCGTCACCCCGGCGAGGCCGCTCAGCATGGTGAGCGCTTCGGGCTGCAGAAAGCTGACATTCGTCCGTAAATCCTCGATCAACGGGATCGAGTTGTTGTCCGCAAGGAATACCATATCGAATTTCCCGCGTTCGGCTGCTTGGGCGCAGCGTTTATAGAAATCGTAGTCCATCGCCCCGACCCCTGCCGAATCGGCATGCCGCCATGCAGCGATATGATGGCCGTAATTCATCAGAAAAGCGCCCAGGATGAATTGGCGTTGATCTGAACCCATCACGTTCACTCCCCTCCGGTTTATCTCTATAGATTCTTGATCTCGATGAGGTTATCTACGTATTCACTGACATACTTGTTATCGTGAAGACGGGCTTGTACTTCCTTCTCCCATGTCACGGCTTCCCGCAAGAACGCAAGACCCGTCCCGCTGCCATACCATGCCTCCACCTCATCCCGACGGATGGTGAAAGACCGGTCTTCAAACTTGAAAATCAGTGTATCCAAATTATCAATCATGGCAAAATTCGCAGTGGAATTATAGACCAGCGTCTGCTTCAGCATGTCCTCTTTCAGATCACCGATCCTGGACCTGAACCGAAGCTCGGCCGTCAATTCTTCCGGATACAGCTGAAACGTCCGCTCAATGTCACGCATGGGAAGCGAAGCGTTCAAATTGATCAGGTTCCCGGCATTGCCCATGTATGGGCTGGCGAAGTTCAGCGAATTCCGTATATCGTGCGTCAACGGATCATTTTGCTCCGCTTCATATTGAACCGCTTGTTCATTTGCCTTGGGCTTGATGTATCCCTCCAGGGCCGCCATGCCCCCGATGCCGATCAGCAGCAGGACAACGATCAGCCAATTCTTTCTGCTCATGGTTCATTCACCTCAAGTTGAAACGTTAGTTTATAAGCTTTCTGGACCAGCAGCGGAATGATGACCGACGTCATCGGGATAACATACCGCATGACGGTCACGTAGAACGAATAAGGCCCATCGACCGACAGTTCACGCCCAAACCATAAATCGCTGCCGTATTGAATCACGAAGGTATACATGGAGATAACCACGATAAATATCGACCACAGCCACCATGCCCACTTGCTCCACTGGTTCAATTTGCCTGCGTTGATGACGGCTGTCTGCTTTTCGTATCGTTTCAGATGCCGTGACATGGAAAGATACGCCGCACCGGTTAATGCAGCCAAACAGAGGAGGAGCGTGTTCACCCACATCCCGTTTGGCAAAAACCGGGCCGGAATGGTAGCGATCCAGGCCAGCAAGGAATAAATAAGGGTGCTCTGAAGGAGGTCATGACGGAAACGGTAGCTGTAGATTTTCTGGTTATCGTCAATCAGAGCTTCGATGTCTTCCATATTTTCGATCGCCAGACTGATCGCCGACTGATATGCTATGCCGTTCTCCATATAATCCGTGACCCGCGCCTCCAAATTGCTGAGAACCTCATTCTTCAGATCCACAACTTCCTTGGTTTTGCGTTGATTCGCGAATAGGCGATCCACAAAAATCTCCAGATCATGCCTGTTGGTCATTGCTATTTCAGCTCCTTTCCGTTTCCGATCAGAACATCGATAATCTCGCGTGCCGCCTTCCATTCTTCTTGGTTGCGCAGCAAGCGCTTCATTCCCTCCTGGCTGAGATTGTAATATTTACGCCTCCCGCCCTGAGTTTCTTCTCCCCAATAGGAGCGTATCAATCCCTGCTTCTCCAGCCTCCTCAGACTTGAATACAACGTAGGCTCCTTCAGTTCAAATCGATTCCCGCTTCGGATCGCGATCTCCTTAATGATCTGATAGCCGTAATTATCTCCGTCTGATAGCACGCGCAAAATAAAGGTATCGATATTGCCGCGTATCAAGTCACTGTTATGTAAGGGTTCAATCAAATACCCGAACCTCCTAACGGATGGAATGGGTATAATATAACGCGCATTACTATGTATGTCAAAGTAATATTCCACGCATATATTCAGTTATAATCTTCTTTGGATTGACGGTTTGCGAGCGTCTACTATATAATTCTCGAAAGTTCTTCCTATTATAAATAGGATCCCATAGAAAGCTGCGCAAGAGATCCCAATATATCTGTATCCATCAGTACCCGCAGGAGGAAACGGTTTTGCTTCATAAATACATTCGACGACTGAAATACTATATTCTCCGGACCCTTCGCATGCAAAATAGCGATCATCGGATCGCTCTCGGCTTTGCCGTCGGCTTCTTCCCTTGCTGGTATCCCACCTTTGGCATCGATCTGCTGCTGGCTCCGCTGCTGGCTCGCATGGTAAGGGGAAACATCCCCTCCGCCTTCCTTGCAGCCTCCGCAGGCTCCGTCTTGTGGCCGATCCTGTTCTATCTAAACTATAGAATCGGCGTGTTTGTGCACCTGTTCACTACGTTTCCCGCGACCTTCGAAATCGAAGATGCGCTCACGGTTCCCGTTCCGGAGACGGATTATATCGTTGAAACGGACCATTTCGGCAGGTTGGGCGACATGGGCGTTAACTTTCTCGTCGGCGCCTTGATCAACAGCGTTCTATCTACGCTGATCCTTTACATTTTGCTGCGAATCATGCTCTCCGTCTACCGCAAACCTTTGCTCCACAAGATCAAAGAATCCATTCGTAGAGGAAAATCGAAGCCTTAGCCCGAAGCTCCCCCTGTAAAAGCGCCCGGAATCCTATTCCGGGCGCTTTTTTTTATACCGTTCAAGCTCAATAGTCTCGGTCTATTCGTGATTTCCCCTTCAGCTATGAGCCGTTTTCTCTGGAAAATTCGGTATAAGTTGCTAAAAGTACGGCATTCTAAAGAGGATGAGCCTTACTATATACCGGCAAAGGAGGGAAGTTTCAATGAAATCGAAGGTACGGCCCGCACTGCTCGATCCTGTTAAAATGCGGCTGGAACATTGCGAAGATGTCATCTACCAATCCTTGCGTCTCCATGGATCCACGTGTACCGTCATCTACATTGAACCTATCGTGGATATCAGCACCCTGCATGAATACATCGTCAAACCATTGATTAAGGAAGCCGCGAAGGTTCAGCATGATTTCCTTAATTTCATTGACCGCATGGATCGCGGAGACATGCTGTCGGTTCCGTTCGAGCGTTCTTCCTCCGCCGAGTATATTGCCGATATGATCGTTGAAGGCAGGGCCGTCGTGATTGTGGAACAATTGGCGGAGGCTTATTTGTTCGACATCGTCTTGTATCAGAAGCGGGCGGTTTCGGAATCCCAGAACGAGCTGGTCGTGAACGGACCGCAGGAAGCGTTTATCGAAGACATCGGAACAAATCTATCGCTGCTCCGGCACAAAATCAAACATACGGATCTCAAAACCGTGCGCTACCAGATCGGCGACTACTCCAAAACTGCCGTGTACATGGTGTACGTCGACGGTTTGTGCAAACCTGAAATCGTCGCTCAAGTGGACCGGCAGCTGAGCAGCATGTCCATCGACGGGACGTTCGGGATCAGCACCTTGTCCGAGCAAATGAAGGAAGGCGTAAAATCCCCCTTTCCTCAGTTTCAGTACACGGAACGCCCCGATTCCGTTGCCGCATCCCTGCTCGAAGGCAGGGTCGGCATCATGCAGGACGGAACGCCGTCGGCGCTGATCGTGCCCGTCACCCTATTTTCCCTGCTGCAGTCGTCCGAGGATTATTATCACAGCTTCTTCTCCTCCAGCTGGATTCGGATCGTCCGGTTCATGTTCGCGATTATTTCATTATTGATGCCCGCCCTGTATGTCGCTATCACAACATTTCAGCCATCCATCATACCAACCGATTTGCTGATCACTTTAGCCGCATCGCGTGAAAATATACCGTTCTCCGCCTTAGCGGAGGCGCTGATCATGGAACTGACCTTTGAAGCGCTGCGAGAAGCCGGGACTCGTATCCCGAAGCCCGTCGGGCAGACGATATCCATCATCGGCGCCATTGTCATCGGACAGGCCGCGGTGGAAGCGGGGATCGTATCGAACCCCATGGTCATCGTGGTTTCGATAACGGGCATCGCTTCTTACATCATTCCGCACTTCGAGCTGGGGCTGGCGTTCCGCTTGCTGCGATTTCCTATCCTCATACTTGGAGGGACGCTCGGTCTGATCGGCGTGTTCACGGCCGCCTTCCTGGTGTTTGGACATATGGCTTCCCTGAAGTCGTTCAATACGCCGTATCTGCAGCCCGTTGCACCCCTTGTCTTATCGGAATGGAAGGACACCTTCGTGCGGGCGCCGTCCATGCTGATGAAGAACAGGCCTAAAATCTATGCATCATCCAACAATTTAAGGAGACGAAAACGATAATGCTTCTACTCAAATGGTTGAAAATTCTGCTGCCATTATCGTTGTTGACAGGCTGCGGCTTCAACCTGACCAAGGTTGAGATCAACGAGCAAACCTTTGTTTTTGCCATGTACGTGAATAAAAGCCAGAAAGACGGAAGCGTGGAAGTTACGATCAGCGCCCCCTTGCCGAACCGGCTCACATCCGGGCGTCAAGCAGGCGGGAAGGGTGGCGGAGATCCGTATGCCATGGTAACCAAATCCTCCACCACCGTGCAGGATGCCCTCCACCTGATCCAACGGGATCTTTCACGGCGTTTCGACTTCAGCCACACCAAGGTTGTTGTCGTAGGCAAGAGCTATGCGGAAGCGGGATTAGAGGATCTGATGGATTGGCTCCAGCGGGAACCGACAACGAATATGAGCATCTATATCATGGTTGCGCCTGGAGACGCGAAAAAGGTCGCCGAGCTGACGCCGGTTTTTGAACAGATGCCTTCGGAGGTGCTCATCCGGTTTGCGGACCAGCACAACATGATCACCACGAACCTGAAGGATTGCCTCTTTGCCGATTCGGGCAATCAAGGATATGCCCTGACCTACTTGGCGGCAGGCATGAAGCCTATGGTCGCTGATCAGGAGAAGCTGGAGCCGTGGACGGGGATTCAAGGCACGGCGCTGTTTCGATAAGGATAAGCTGTTGGCCACCCTTCCTATGGAAGAGTCGCTTGCCATCAGTTGGGGAGTGAATGAATTAAAAGCCCCCCTGTATACCGTTTCATGGGGTGAAAAAGGAAAAGCCAGCGCTTTCCTGATTTCAACCCGCTCCAGCAAATCCGTACGCATGGTTTCGGGCCATCCGGTATTCACCGTCAAGCTGAGCGGAACAGGCGATATTGTTTACAAAAACATTCATAAGCAATTGGATACCCTTCAGGCGAAAGAGCTTATTGAGCGTGAGCTCAACGAGCTCATTGCAGGTCATCTCCGAAAGGCGCTCCGCACCTCGCAGCGAGTCGGCGCAGACGTCCTGCAGCTCGGAATGCTGGTGGACTGGAACTACCCTGATCATTGGCAGAAGGTTCGCTCCAACTGGTCTGATTATTACAAAAACGAAGTGGAGATTCAGGTGGTCACCGACATTAAGGTTCGAAACTTCGGGGCCGTACTCAAAACGAATCCGAAATAAGGAGGCGTGTCATGCTGGCTCTTCTGTTCCTCGTCTACGCCTTGACGGAATGGTACTTCGCGAAGAAAAAAGTAAGGTCACGCCGTGAAAAATGGACGATGCTCATTCTGATCCTTGCCTTTTCCGTCTGGAATATAATCGCCTTGTATTCTTACGAGTGGCTGACCCCCAACCATCTGATCATGCTGCTGTTCGGCTGGCTGGATAAGCTGTAACATCTATAAAACGAAAGGGGTACGAACCCGACATGCGCAATACGCCCTGGCAGCTGTTTCGTCTCGGATTTGTCTATCTTAACGCCATACCTACGGGATTTCTAGTCACTCCTCTCTTGTGGAACTCGGCATATTTGGGATGGGCCTCGATTCTGGGCGGTTATGCGATGAGTTTGGTCTTCTTGTGGTTTATGCTGAAGGTCGGGCTGTGGGATCCTCGGAAACCCTGGATCGATTTTGGCAGTGCCCTGGTCAGCAAGTGGATTCACTTCCCTGTCGTCGCTTTGGTATTCTTCTGGTCCATCAATTACATAGGGATGGATATCGAAGGTTTCACGTTATTCTTCGATACCAATTACATGCGGGAATCTCCCCAGTGGTTCATCCTCCTGATTGTGGGCCTGGTCGTTATGGTTACGGCTAGGTGGGGCATGGAGACGATGATTTATATTTCCGACGGGCTGTTTCTTGTCATCGTTGTTGCCATTGTTGCCATGAATATGTTTTTCTTCAAGGAAGCGCATTGGGATATGATGATCGCGATGGTCAGGCATCACAATTATGAGTCGGCGATCAAGGACAGTTTGTTCTGTCTTTCATTCTTCGCGGAATGGATCGTGTTCCTCTTTCTCGCTCCTTATATCCAATTCAACAAAAAATCCTTTCGCAACCTTGCTGCGGCAGGACTGTTGGTCACCATAGGCGTAATGCTCCAATGGGCATCGGCATTGCTGAATTTCGGCCCCTATCTAGGGCGCGAGATGCAGTATCCGCTCGTCGAATTAATGCGTGCAGCCAGCGGGTTCCTCGGCAATTCCGATCCGCTGATCATTGGGTTATGGAGCAGCTCGATGTTCTTCCACAGTGCCTTCCTCATCCACGTGAGCGTAAGGTGTATGGCGAAACTCCTTAACCTGAAACAAATGGATGGTCCCCTGATCGCGATCATTGGGGGAACCGCTATCGTAATTGCGTACCAGTATTCGCAAAATCCGATCCTTTTTCAGCAAGACTTCAATTCCTTCGGGATGGCGGTATTTTTCATTCTCATGGAGTTAATCCCGATTTTCTATTGGATTGCCTCCCTGTTCCATAAACGTAAGCGTAAACCAAAATCAAGACCAAAGCCTGACCAAAAAACCGCTTGAGAGTCTAGAACTTGTAATGCCCCTTCCATCCTGTTCTACGTTCGAATTTCAACATGAAAAAGAGCGGCCGTCAGCCGCTCCCATCTTATGGGTTAAGGGAAAATTTTCCCGGAAAGTATGACAATCCTCCGATGTTTATGCTTTCTGATCTCGTCAAAAAACCAACATTTTATGTAAGCGCTTCCTACAAAAAGGTTCTTTTATTGTAAGCAATTGGCATATTATATAGTACAGTAGACCAGCTAAGCAAGGGTGGCAGCAGGAGGTGATAGGCATGGGCGTGAATGAAGCTTTGGCTTTAATGATTTCGTTCGCCACTCTGGTCGTTTCGATCCTTGCCTTCCATAATAAGAAATAGACCCGTCCTGGAACAGATGAATCTATTTCTTACGTCTGGTTGCAAGCAAAAATCCACCTTGCGGGCGAAGATCTGCTGTACGAGGAGTCGGCGGCAACCGGCTCCTTTTGTGATACACAAAAATATCCTATTCCGGTTTTTGCGGATTTATGACTCGGCGACACCCATTACGTCTTCAGAATCGCCTGTACATCGGCTAAAATTTTCTCCATCCGTTTGGAGCTCTCCTCATACATTTTCTTAGCTTTCTTACTTTTCGTGCTGAGACTGAACAATTCCAAATCCGCCTGGCATTTCTTTAAATTTGCATACAAGAGCTTCCGTTCCTCATTTTGGGGCACCTGGATCTGATCGTTATACAAATCGACGGTTAATTGTCCATAGGTATCGACTTGAGCAAGGAATACGTCCTTGATCCTGGCGCCCTGCTTGTCCAGCTCTTCCACCAGCCATCCATGATTGAAGCCCGAGACGCGCAGCGGTTCATCCATGACCTCCCCATCCATGATCACAACCTGCCCAGGTTTTTCCGGCGCTACCTGTATACCTAGATCCTTGGGAGTCAAAGGCAAACTTTCGCGCTTCTGCAGGACATTGATCTCACCGCTGGATTCCATGATGGCAAATTCCACGTCGGCGACCTGAAACACGTCTTTTTTGCGGAGCTGCTGCATCAGCTCGTCGGTCGACAGCCTTTCCTTCTTTAAATTATCTTCTAATATCTTGCCGCCTTGAATGAGCACGGTTGATTTAAAGTCGATAAAATCCCTTGCCTTTTTGCTCTTGATTTGCAGGAATTCGATGAGAAGCGAGCAGGCAACCCAGACGCCCAGAGCCACGAGCCCTAAATACCAGTTTGCTTCCAGATCCAACGATATATAGGCAGCTATGCTACCGATCGTGATCCCTGTTAAATATTCAAAAAAAGATAGCTGCGTCACCTGACGCTTGCCAAGCAGTTTCGTCATCAGGAACAGCACGACCACGGCACATACGGTTCTAAGTACGATTTCCAACCATTGAGGCACAACAACGACCTTCCTTTCGATGTAATGACATAGCAATCACTATATAGATTATTGTCAAATATCCTATTTGAAATCACACCATTATTTTCCTTGCCATGCTTCATGCATGTTCTTCTCCAAAATGCGTACATTATTACGCATGAAAGGAGTGATAAAAACCAATGACCGTAGCTTCCGATGTGAAAACATGCCTCTCATCCTTAAAAAGCGCTCAGGCTAGCCTTGAGCAATTTGCGCTGTCTACGCAAGATCAAAATGCCAAGGACCTGTTCACTACCGCGGCACAACAAACGCAGCAAGTCGTAGACCAAGTAGCCCAGCGGGTTCAGCAGCTTGAACAGGAAGAGCCTCAGTATAAAGGTTTCTAAGCATTATTTTTTTGCTTTCTCCTATGCTGAAAGCCCATGCATACCTCCTATCTTTCTCGGATAGGAGGTTATTTATATTGTGTTATTTTTTATTGAGTTATCATCACCATCAGGGTAAAGTGTTAATAACGGAGACTGAATATAAGGGGGTAAATTCTATGAATAATGGTATGCGTCCTATCGATGTCATCACGTTCGGCGAATCGATGGGATTATTATATCCCGAAGGCACACGAGGCATTGGCCAGGGAGGAACCATGGCCCAGTCCTTCGGGGGCGCCGAAAGCAACCTCGCCATCGGGCTTTCCAGGCTTGGCTGCAGCAGCGGATGGTTCGGCCAGCTCGGCAACGATCCGATCGGAACCGGCATTTTGAAAACGCTTCGAGGTGAAGGGGTCGATGTTTCCAGCGCCAGACAAACGGATGCGGCACCGACCGGCCTTATGCTGAGACAGAACGTTCGCGGTCAATCCTCCGTCTATTACTACCGCAAGGGCTCTGCCGCCAGCCAAATGACGCCGGACCATGTAGACTCCGAATACATAGCCAAGGCCCGCATCCTTCATTTCACGGGCATCACCGCCGCCTTAAGCAGCAGCTGCCTGGAGACGATACGGCATGTCATTTCCGTATGCAAAACGCATGGCGTCCAGATCAGCTTTGATCCGAACCTCAGGCTGAAGCTGTGGAACATTGAGGAGGCTCGCCCCGTATTGCTGGAGCTTGCCGAAAGCTGTGATTATTTCCTCCCTGGCTATGATGAATGCAAGCTGTTGTTCGAAACGGAGGACGAGCAGGTGATCCTGGACCGTCTGCGTCAGCTGCCCGGCATGTCCGTGATCAAGAGTTTCGACGGAAACAACGTTATTGTTCGGGAAACCGGGACCTACTCCCTTCCTTTTGAGCGTGTGGATAACGTAGTGGATACCGTTGGCGCGGGAGACGGCTTCTGCGCAGGCTTCCTGGCAGGCATCGCCAAAGGCTGGACACCGGAGGAGGCCTTGTCCCTAGGCGGATTAACCGGATCCCTGGTCATCCAAGCCCCAGGTGACTGGGAAGCGCTTCCGACCTGGGAGGAAGTTCAACAGCGGCGAGGAAATGCCGCCCATATCGAACGTTGACCCGCTATGATTGGATATCAAGCCATCATCTAATAGAATGCATAGATTAAGAAGGAGTGTATAACATGAAAAAATTGAAACTAATCGAACAGATCCATCAGGCTGGCGTTGTCGCGGTCCTGCGCGGCGATTCTCCCGATGAGGTTGTAGAGATTGCCAAACGCGCGATTGAAGGCGGCATCAAGGTCATCGAGGTGACCATGACCGTACCGTTCGCTACGGAAGCCATTACGACGTTATCCAAAATGTACTCTTCCAAAGACCCGCAGGCAGACAACTATGCCATCATCGGAGCCGGAACGGTTCTGGATGCAGAAACAGCCAGAATCACGATCCTGGCCGGTGCCGAGTTCGTGGTCTCCCCAGGGTTCGACCGCGATACGATTATGCTCTGCAACCGATATCGCATTCCGGTCATGCCGGGCGCCGTTACCGTTCATGATATCGTTGCCTCGCTTGAGCTTGGCGTCGATGTCGTTAAGCTCTTCCCGGGTAATCTGTACTCTCCGTCCGTCATACCGTCTCTGAAGGGCCCGCTGCCGCAGGCCAATATCATGCCGACCGGAGGCGTGAATCTGGACAATCTGCATGAATGGATCAAGGCCGGGGCATTCGCGGTCGGAATCGGGTCCGATCTGACCAAAGACGCGCTTAAGAGCGGAGACTTCAATTTGATTACGGAGAAGGCCCGTGCTTATATCCACGCCTTTCAGGAAGCTCAAACCTCCCATAAATAATCTTTATGCACATGCCGTAGTAATTCATAGATGGCGATCGCTGCATGTTTCATCTTCATCAATAACAGACAAGCCTATCAAGTCGATCTTGATAGGCTTGTCTGTTATTTAATCCTTCTCTTTCGAAAACCATCGTTTCTGTGTAATCATGCCCGTTGTAAAACCGCCTGCAACAATCGTCAGAATGGAGTACACGAAGGTGCTTCCCGAGAGCAGAACGCCGCCGAATCCGATGATGACGGCATCCATCAGCAAAATAATGACGCCTACATTCAATGGCACATACCTTGCCAGAAAATGAGCCAACAGATCCGTTCCGCCCGTGCTTGCATCATTCCTCAGCATCAATCCTAGCCCGGCTCCGATCAACGCACCGCCTATGGGCGCGCTGATTATCACATGGGGAGCAAAAAAACGCAAAAAATCCGTTTGCAACGGGGAGAGCAAATCGATGACAAACGAAGATATCAGCATGCCTGACAGACTGTTGTAAAAGATTTCGCGATTTAACATCCAGGCGGCGATAAACATGGGGATGCTGCACAAAATGATTACGAATCCGATATGTAGGTCAAACACGTAGTTGGCGATCAGAGCAATCCCGATAACTCCGCCATCCAGAACTTTATGCGGGACAAGAAAAAAATTTGTCCCCATCGCGATCAGGAAGCTTCCGATCACGATAATGACATGTTTTCGAAATGACAGCATATCCCACATCTCCATTTATAAAGGCATGTCTTATTCATATGCTTGTCATTTCGAAAAATTGCGAACTCGCTGTCCCGCATTTGAAAAAAAATTCCATCGGAATGTCTATCGCTTATTCGGCTTTTACATAAAGCAAACGCTCGGTGCGCGCCATCACTTTGGTTTTCATATACGGATGATTCTCATAGCAATAATCCACGAAGTACCCCGGCTTCTCTCCATTCCATGGAAAAATATCGTAATGCATCGGAATGGTCAAATCGAATGCCGACGCTGCGGCAAGTTCTGCGGCTTCCCGGAAGCCCATGTTCCCGACGATGCCGTCCTTCCGGCGGAAGGCATCTCCCCCATTGATCGGCACCATCCCGATATCGATGGAGTGCGCCTGCAGCCTTTCCACCAATCCGGGATAAACTACGGTATCTCCCGCATGGTAGATCAACATGCCCTGGATGTCCACCAGGTAACCGACGAATCGGTGTCCAAACTCTTCATGCTCATCCAAGGTCTCGTGGGCAGCCGGAATCGCCATCAGACGAAAGCCGTCAAACTGCTGCCATTCATCGCATACGGCCGCAAACAGCCGCTCCGGCGCCACGCCGGCACCGCGCATCGCTTCATGGCAGCATGCCGGCGCTACAAACGCTGTTTCCGGATTCTGTTTGGCGATGACCGCAATCGTTCCGAGATCCATATGATCATCGTGCTCATGGGTGATCAGGACCATGTTTGCATTCGTAATATGCTCTGGCTGCAGCGGAGCCGGAAACGCTCGCTGAAATCCCGCTTTGCGCTCCAGGTCGGCTGACATATAAGGGTCGATATAGATAACGACCTCTCCGCCCTTCAGGACAACGCTCTCCTGACCCAAAAACCATACGGCTGCCATCCCATCGGTTGTAGACGTCCGGTTGATTTCATCGATCAGCTGCTCAGGCCCCCGGCTGCTGTTGTTCTGTTCTCTCATCTCTGTCCTCTCTCCTTCCTGTTTCTAACATGACTAGATTATACCATGACGTACCCAGTAGAAATCCGGATGTTCATAGATTCTGTTCCCCAATAAAATCGCGGATCCCCCGTTTATTCCCGCTCGGTACACCATTCCTAAGCGTTCTTATTCAGAAAATCAGGACCTGCCGTCAAAAGAAAAAACGGGTTCAGGGTAAGCTGAATGGCTTACCCTGAACCCGTGTAATTGAGTCTATTTTCGTTCAAGCGGCTTCTTCCAAACTCCAAGCAGCACACCCGAGATCACCGAACCAATGAGAACCGAGAGCAGGAATAGGAGCGCATGATTGGCAAGAGCAGCGACAAAGATTCCCCCGTGCGGGGCCGGAACGTTGATGCTCCACAGCTGCGTCAGCCCGCCTGCCACCGCGGAACCGAGAATACAGGATGTCAGTACGCGCAGCGGGTCGGCCGCGGCGAACGGGATCGCCCCCTCCGTTATGAAGGAAAGGCCCATCACATAGTTGGTCACGCCTGATTTGCGTTCCTGCTCCGTGAACTTATGCTTGAAGAACGTCGTGGCCAGAGCAATGGCCAGCGGAGGCACCATCCCGCCGGCCATGACCGCAGCCATCATGGCTCCGTTCGTGTTGCCGCTGGATGTGAATACGCCGATCGCAAATGCATAAGCCGCTTTATTGAAGGGACCGCCCATATCAATCGACATCATCCCGCCCAGAATCAGACCGAGAATCACCGCGTTGCCGGTACCCAAATTGTTAAGAATATCAATCAGGCCGAGATTGATCCAGCTGAAGAACGGATCGAACAAGTAGAACATGATCGTTCCGGTAATAAGCAGGCCGACGACCGGGTACAACATAATCGGCTTTAAGCCGTCAAGCGCTCGGGGCAGCCCCGCAAACGCTTTGCGCAGCAGGATAACCACGTAACCGGCCAAGAAACCTGCCGCAAGACCGCCAAGGAATCCCGAATTGGAATTGAGGGCCATCAGGCCTCCGACCATGCCGGGCATCAATGCCGGACGATCGCCTATGCTGAGCGCTATGAAGCCCGCCAGAACCGGAATCAGGAAGTGGAAGGCACCGTCTCCTCCGCCGATCGTTTGCAGCAGCTGGAAGAGCGGATGATCCTCGCCGGCAAGCTGCTCGATCAGGAAGGAGATGGCGAGAAGAATGCCGCCGCCCACGACAAACGGCAGCATGTGCGAAATACCATTCATCAGGTCCTTATACACTTTTGTGCCTATGCTGCCCTTCTCCGCGTCCTTCGCCTTCGGCTCACCGCCGCCTTCGCTGCGGTAGATCGGCGCATCGCCGCCCATCGCTTTGCGGATCAGCTCCTCCGATTTGCGGATGCCGTCGCTGACAGGACGCTGGAGAACGGGTTTTCCGTTAAAGCGGGCCATCTCCACGTTTTTGTCGGCGGCAATGATGACGCCTGAGGCCCTGCGGATTTCCTCTTCCGTCAATACGTTCTGCGCGCCCTCCGAGCCGTTCGTTTCCACCCGGATTTCGACGCCCATCTCCTGGGCTTTCTTCTTAAGGGCGTCTTCGGCCATAAACGTATGGGCAATGCCGGTCGGGCAAGCCGTTACGGCAACCACGAACGGAGTCGAGTCCCCGGCGGAAACATCCCGTTGGTCAGCTTGGGCTGCAATGTCGGATTCCCGATGCTTGTTCTCCGCTTCTTTTTGTGCGGCTTCCCTTTTTTTGGCCGCTTCCCTCTCAGCCTTGGCGGCTTCTTCAACCGTCTGCTTGGAGTCGAATAAAGCCGTTACCTCCGCCGGCGTCTCCGCCTTCATCAACTGCGCGATGAATTCCGCATCGATCAACAGCCTCGATAACGCTGCAAGGGTACGCAGATGCGTATTCCCCGCTCCTTCGGGAGCGGCGATCATGAAAAATACATGCGCCGCCTCACCGTCCAGCGCTTCGAAATCCACGCCCCCGCTGCTCTTGGCAAACACGACGGTCGGCTCGTTAACCGCTTTCGTCTTGGCGTGGGGCATCGCAATGCCGCCGCCGATCCCCGTACTGGATTCGGCTTCACGCTTCAGGATCATCTCTTTAAACAAAACCGGATCGTTGATCCGCCCGCTGGCGGCCAGACTCCCGATCAGTTCATCGATGGCAGCCTCCTTCGTGGCCGCCTTCAGATCCATGATCATCGTTGCTTGTATCATTAAATCCGTAATTCTCATGCTGATTCACACTCCCTTGAAATCTTCGCGGTGATAACCGCGCCATAACCGCCCATTACCGGTTATTTGATGTGAAGCGGCTCACCACTCCGTGATCCTAACCAGAGGAAGCAGCTCATCAATCGCTTCCCTTGCCGCCAAGTCGTCCGAGAACGCCGTAGCGCTTCCAGAGGCGACCCCCGTCCGGAATGCCTCGATCGGACCCTGGCCCTTCGCAAGCGTGCCGACGAATCCGGCAATCATCGAATCGCCGGCACCGACCGAATTACGGACGGTACCCGGCGGAACATGGGCGTGATAGACCCGATCGGCCGTGATGAACAGCGCCCCTTCTCCGGCCATGGAAATCAGGACATGCTGCGCGCCCTTCTCAAGCAGTTTTCGTCCGCACTCCACAAGCTGCTCCCTCGAGTCAATGACAACGCCGAACAACTCGGCCAACTCGTGGTGGTTCGGTTTCACAAGGAGCGGCTTATAGGCCAATGCCCTCATTAGAGCCTCGCCGGTGGTATCCATGACGAATTCGGCGCCGCCCTTTCGGCAGGCTTCGATCAGACGGCCATAAAAATCCGAGCCCAGCGAAGGCGGCACGCTGCCTGACAGCACAACGATATCGCCGGCTTCAAGTTGTGACAGCTTATGGAGCAGCTCTTTCGTTTCGTCTTCCCGGATATCGGGTCCCAAGCCGTTGATCTCGGTCTCTCCGCCATGCTTCAGCTTAACGTTGATGCGGGTATCGTCCGCGATGTTCACGAAATCCGTGCGGATTCCTTCCTTACCGAGCATCTCGTCGATATAACGGCCGGTGAAACCGCCAAGAAAACCGATAGCCGTATTATCGGCTCCCAGCTGGTTCAGCACACGCGATACGTTAATTCCTTTCCCGCCAGGAAACTTCATGTCCCGGGTCATTCTGTTCAATCCGCCAAGCTCGATATGTTCAACTTCCACGATGTAATCAATGGAAGGATTCAGTGTAACCGTATATATCATCATGATCCCTCAATTATTTTGGTTTTCTGTGAAATGACCTTCTTCCATGATTCCGACAAGGACTCGGTAATCAGCGTTGCTTCGCTCAGGTCCAGCAATTTGGCGAAGGAAACCTCTCCGATTTTGCTGGAATCCGCAAGGACGTAACTGGAAGCGGACAGCTGGTGGGCCCGCCGCTTGATCAAGGCTTCTTCCGGATCGGGGGTGGTGTAGCCCATCTCCGCATCCACGCCGTTCGTGCCCAGAAAGCACCGGTCAAAACGGAAATTGTCCATATTTTGCAGCGCGATGCTTCCGATGACGGCTTTGGTATGAATCTTCATCATGCCGCCCAGCAGATAGCTTTTGATCCGTTTGCTGACCAACGCTTCGATATGGGATAAACCGTTCGTGACAACCGTGACGTCTTTGGCGTCGATGAACGGAATCATGGCTAGCGTGGTCGTACCCGCATCCAGGTAAATGCTCTCTCCATCCTCAACCTGTGCAGCAGCCAGCCGGGCAACCGCATTTTTCTGTTGAATGTTTTTGAACGTTTTTTCCTCAATTCCAGGTTCTTGTATCTTTGGGCTCGGCAGAGCGGCTCCGCCATGAATACGCTTTAGCAATTGACGTTCTTCAAGGTCGATCAAATCTCGCCTTACCGTCGATTCCGAAGCTTCAAGGAGTTCTACCAATTCCTGCAGCTTCACGACACCTCGCTGTTGTAAGCGCTCTAATATGATTCGGTATCTTTCTTCCGTCAGCATAATGAATCCCCCTCTACAGCATATAGTATCATATTCGCCTCAAAAAACAATCTAAAACTTTCAAAAACATTCACAATCATTCAGGAAATCGATGAATGATTTACCATCCTGGCAAGCTGTCAAGTCGGATGGTTTCCTCTTATGGATGACAGTTTGCCCCATAGCAAGCCGAGAAGCGTCGAAACATCTCATAAACGTTTGTAACCTGCTGCCTCTACACTATATACTGGTAACTAGGAAACTCTCACAGTATAGAAGAGGTGACATGAATGGACCAACTGAAAGAAGCCTATGAGCGGCTCGGTCTGCCGGAGGATGCAACCAAGGAACAGCTTGACGACCGGTATACGCTGCTCATGCGCCAAACCCGTTCGCATCAAAGGCGGGAGCCGGACCGGGTGGAGGAGATCGAAGCCGAGTTTGCCGAAATCACCAAAGCCTATAAATTCATCCTTGAAGAAGAGAACCGTAAAGCTTTGGAAGAGATGAATCTGAAACGGTACGGTAAATACAAGAGGTTTGCCGGGACGGCGGAGAAAACCGACCATTTCTTCCGTTATTATAAATTCCACGTGCTCGGCGGCATTGCCCTGGTGGGCGTACTCATTTATATCGTGATCAGCATTTTCAACCATCAGGCAGAGAAGGAACGGCTGGCCAGCCTGCCCCCGGTTGACCTGGAAGTCATGTTCCTCGGTTCTTATATGAGCCAGGATGGCGGACAGGACCTTAAACCGATCGAAGACGCGATTTTGGCCCAATTTCCCGATTGGAAACGCGTAACCGTTAACATTAACTACGTGCCTCCCCTGGATTCCAACAATCCGCAGGATGCCGCCATGCTGCAAAAGGCACTGCTGGTGCTGTCCACCGAACGTCCTGATCTGTATATCATGGACCAAACCGCCTTTGATTGGATTGGCAATCAAGGCATGGTACGCCCGCTCGAAGGGGAAGTCGAAGGCGAACTGAAGGAACTGCTTACGCCGGAGATGCTGGTGAAGGGTACAAATGAGGAAGACGGCGCGGAGCATGTGTATGCCGTGGATATTATGGGCAGCCCGCTTGGCGAAGAACTGCCCGTCCTGAAGAAAGAAATGTTTGCGGGGATTCGCGAAGGCACGGAACGCGATGCGAATGCACTGCGCTTCATTAAGCAGTACTTGGAGACGTCCAAGTAACGTCGGACCCCCTCTAATATCGAAACAGCCCCTGCTGCTTGGCCTTATGGCCAAACGACAGGGGCTGTTTGCATGAGCGTTATCGATTAACAATCGAGCTCAAGGATGTAAAAGCATGTGTAGCAAATCCTTCGGAAGGTTCGCGGTGAGGGTTATTTACGCGGAATATATAACCCTGGCCGTCAAACTCATCCACAATGTACATCTTGGTCAGGCCCTCGCCTTCGCCTATCATATACACGGATGCATCCTCTATGACTTTGTGCCTTTCACTGCCCTCAGCTTCATGGACTTTGCCAACCTCCGCAAGCTCCTTCTCCCCCTCAAGCTTGAGTATGTCCGCGTTGTAATCCGAAGGCAGCTTCGTAATCTCGACGTAATAATCCGGGTCCACATTCATGGTCAGCCTGTCGGTTTTTGCATCAAAGGAAAAAATATCGAATATATACAGCGCATAGCCGTCACCCTCGGCCAGTTTGGCTGCTTTGGTTTCTTTCATGCCCTCCAGCTCCAGCTCGAAATCCTTGGTTTCCGGAAGCTGCGCGTTCTCGGAACCCGAGCCGCCGCCTTCATCGTCCACCGTCAATTCGATGAGGATCAGCTGCTTCAAATCTTCCTCGCCTTCAACCGGCTGTTCCTTGTACTCATAGGAGACGGACTCTTCTCCCTGAAGTTTGGATATGACCTGATCCATCCCCTCGCCCAGCCGGAATGCGGTCGGACCGTCGGCCGTCTCGATTTCGATCGAATTGTTATCGATTTGACCTACGTAAGTACCGGTTCCTTGCTTTATCTCGTACTTGGGCTCTTCTGCAGGTTCAGCCGGTTCCTTCACGTCATCCTCGACTGGATTCGGATCCGCCGGCGGCTGAGAAGTCGGGCCTTCGCCGCTGCATGCCGTCATTGCCATGATCAGCATAGCTGCGGCAGCTGCTGTGATTATTTTGCTCCAATGCTTTCGCTTTGCCATATAACCACCTCCATTATGATTAACGGGAATCCTGGGGTTAATGTTGCACAATTCCCGCTTTTTGGGCGATTCCTTCGCATTCGCGTTCAAAACGACAAGAGCATTTCCTTTTCTGATCAAACAAGGTATTCTAGTAGTAATACAGACTCAAATAGTTGATAAAGGGAGATGTTCATGCCTGGTAAAATTAAAATTTTTGCTGACAGCACCTGCGACTTACCACCTTCGTGGATAGACGAATATAATATCGGCATCGTTCCGCTCTACGTCGTATTCGGAGAACAATCCTTACGGGATGGAGTCGACATTACACCGGAACAGTTGTATGCCAAAGTCGATCAGATCGGCAGCCTGCCCAAAACAGCGGCACCTTCTCCGTCCGACTTCATTGCGGCCTTCTCGCCTTCGATTGAACAGGGTGAGGATATCCTGTTCCTCAGCATTTCGTCAGAGCTTTCTTCCACCTACCAAAATGCGTTGATAGCTGCAGGCGAGCTGCCCGAGGGACGGGTTACCGTGTTTGATTCGCGCAATCTTTCCTCCGGCATCGGACTGCTTGTGATGAAGGCTGTTCACGCGGCCAATGAAGGCTCGTCCATACCGCAAATTGTGGAGCTATTAAGCCGTACCGTAAACGAAGTGGAGTGCGAATTCGTTGTCGATACGCTGGATTATTTGTATAAAGGCGGACGCTGCTCCGGCATGCAAAACATCATCGGCAGCCTGCTCAAAATCCGTCCGGTGATCAAAGTCGTGGACGGCGGCATGATCCCGGCTTACAAGGTACGCGGCAAAAAAGAAAAGGCGCTGGATCAAATGATTCAGAATGCACTGGCTCAAGTGGATAAGATGGACAATGATCTGATAGTTGTTGTACATACCATGGCCGAGGAGGAAGCCCGTTTCCTGCAGAAGGAACTGCAGGAAAAGACAGGCGCACGACAGGTCAGCATTTCTACGGCGGGCTGCGTCATTTGCAGCCACTGCGGCCCTCAAACCGTCGGACTGATGTATACCAAGAAGCCATCATAATTTGTTTATATCCGAAGACAGTTCTGCTTTGTGGTTCTCTGCTGCAGGACTGTCTTTTCTGTCCTTCGTCTAAGCAGAACGTTTAGGAACTTATTAAACGAGCCGCCAATAGGCTAAACATGTCCATCCTAGACTAAAGTCTAGGTGAAACATTCCCCGAAGGACCGAGGACACCCCCATCCCTTGCATGGTATTCTTAGAATAATCAATCTATATAAGGAAAGGAACGAAGTTTGTATGACGAAACGTACAATCTTAGCACCTCTGCTCATCCTGCTCGGCGCATACTTGCTCTTGAACCAAGGCGGTACCGTAGGCGCCGGTTCTATCTTCGCCACGTTCTGGCCTACCCTGTTCGTGATCCCGTTAGGCCTGTTTTTTCATTGGATGTACTTCTCGCTGGTCGGACGTCAGGGAATCGGGCTATTGATACCGGGCGGCATTCTGCTCACAGCCGGTATTGTCAGCCAAATCGCTTCCTTGTTCGACTCTTGGGGGTCGATGTGGCCCGGCTTTATTCTTGCCGTTGCGGCCGGATTGTTCGAGTTCTACTGGTTCGGTTCGCGTAACAAGTGGCTGCTCATCCCGATTAACATTCTGACCGTCCTGTCGCTGCTGTTCTTCGTGGTATTCTCGATCGGTCCCGTACTCAATTACCTCTCGGTCGTTCAGCCTGTCATCGCGGTGCTGCTTGTGCTTGGAGGAGCTTGGCTGATGCTCGGGCGTAAGAGGCACGGGTGAGCGCACGATTTGCCAAACCGTTAACCACGCATAAAGGCACTCCGAAGGTCGACTAACCTTGGAGTGCCTTTTATTTAGCGGATGCCGCCCATATCCATCAAGAAGATGCAGCGGCGGCTAAGGTTTCATTGCTTTGGAACAGATGATGGACGCTCCGGATATAACGGACGGTTCTCGTGCCGGAGTACATCATGACCGAATGCGTTTCGGCCCGCTGACCCGGCATATATTTAACCCCGCGCAGGAAATCTCCAGCCGTCACGCCGGTGGCTACGAACAGCACGCCTTCCCGTCCTACCATATCCTCCATCGTCAACAGCTGCTCGGGATGCTTCAATCCCATGCCCTGGCATCGGACGAAATCCTCCGGCGTCTCCGGTATGAGCCGTCCCTGGATTTCTCCGCCCAGGCATTTCAAGGCGGCTGCGGCCAGAACGCCTTCCGGAGCTCCTCCGGAACCCACGTAGAGATCGACCTCGCTGTCCGTGCAGGTCTCGATCGCTCCCATGACATCGCCGTGGCTCAGCAGCTTGATCCTTACCCCGGATTCTCGCAGAGCCCTGATCATCGTGCTGTGACGCTCGCGGTCGAGAATGGACACGGTCATCTCCGACAGCGGCTTGGATAAGATCTCCGATGCTTTTCGAAGGGTAACCTCAATCGGGTCATTCAAACTCAGCTTGCCCGCAAGCTCGGGGCCGACCGCAAGCTTATGCATATAAATGTCGGGCGCGTGCAGCAGGGTTCCTCGTGGAGCCGCGGCAATCACGGACAACGCATTGTTCAGCCCGTTCGCCACCGTTTCCGTTCCTTCGAGCGGATCCACCGCCACGTCCATCTTCGGACCTTTGCGGTTCCCTACGCGCTCTCCGATATACAGCATCGGCGCTTCATCCATCTCGCCTTCCCCTATGACCACGACCCCATCCATCGCTGCGGAATCAAAATGCTTGCGCATCGCTACCGTTGCGGCTTCATCAGCACTGTTCTTGTCACCTCTTCCTGTCCAGCGGGCGGATTGCAGCGCTGCTTCCTCCGTCACTCTTACAAGCTCCAATGCTAATGAACTCTCCATGATTGAATCCCTCCTTCTGCTATTTTCCTAACCGATGCTGCTTATTTCAGATAATTCATGATCAGTCCTGCGGATTCCTCAATTGCCTTATCCGTGACGTCGATGACGGGACATCCGAGCTCCTCGTACAGCGACAAGGCGTAATCCAGCTCCTCCTGGATCCGCTCCAGCGCTGCATACTGCACCTGATGCGGCAGTCCCATGACCTTTAAGCGCTCGCTGCGGATTTTGAGAAGATGCTCCGGCTCGATCGTAAGCCCGATGATCGTGCCGTTCGTGACCTCTCTGAGCTGCGAGGGCGGCGACATCTCCGGCACGATCGGAAAATTGACCGTTTTATAGCCTTTATGTGCGAGAAACATCGACAGCGGCGTCTTTGAGATCCTGGATACGCCCAGCAGGATGATGTCCGCCTTCAAAATGGCGCTGACATCCTTGCCATCGTCATACTGGACGGCGAATTCCATTGCGTCCACCCGCCGGAAATAGCTGTCGTCCAAGCGGTGCAGCAGGCCCGGCAGCCGCTTGGGATAGTCGTTGAACGTGTCGGCAAAGGCCTGCATCATCGGCCCCATGATATCCACGGTGCGAATGTTGAGCCGGACGGCTTCTTCCCGCATGACCTCGCGAAGCTCCGGCTGAACGAGCGTATAAGCCACAAATCCTCCGCGCCTTGCCACCTCCTCCATCAATTCGGTTAATTCTTCCTCGTCGCGAACGTTCATATAACGTTTAACCTCTGTATTCGGAAGCTCGAATTGGCGCAGGGTAGCTTGAACAACCGCTTCAGCCGTCTCCCCGATGGAGTCCGAACAGATTGCTATGAAATGAGTTAATGCCTGATTCATCCGATTCCTCCCATTATTCCTCGGCTACCATGTCGAGCAGCATTTTGATAATATTCGTTTTTGTGATCCGACCGACAACCTTCCAGTGCTCCCCCGGATTTCCCGTGGTGGATGGAACGACCACCGGCAGACTATCGATTTGATGATTAATGATTTTTCGTGCGGCATCCAGCACCGTGTCTTCCGGCTGCACCGTTGTTACGTTGGCCCGGCGGGTCATGATCAGGCTTACCGGCATGGAGGAGGCCGTTGGGTTGCCAAGCGTTACCTTGAGCAGATCCTTACGGGACACGATACCGGCCAGATGGCCGTCGGCATCGGTAACGATCAGATTTCCCACGTTCTCCAGAAACAAGGATACAACGGCTTCGTGAATCGTCGTGGTCTCACGCACAATCACCGGAACGCCGTGCAGATCGCCAACCTTCATTTTGAGAAGGCGAAACTTTTCCTCCCGGTCGCGCGTTCCCCGCTTTCCCAGAAAGTACCCGACCTTGGGCTTGGCATCAATATAATCCAGAACCACAAGCTTGGATAAATCGGTGCGAAGGGTGGCTCGGCTGACATTCAGCATCTCCGCAATCTGATCTCCTGTAATGGGTGCATGTTTTTTTACGATATCGACGATATCCTGCTGCCTTGTCGTCAGTTCGATAGTGATCCCTCCTGCGTGCATTTCCTCTACTTGCCGATATAATACGTCATATATAATATATATGCAACATATTTTCGTCTAAAAATGCATAATAAAGTATCAATAATTTTTGTTAACCCCATCAGAAAAGGTTATAAATCCAAAAAAAAGCATGCTTTCAGGAAGATTCCTCCCTGAAGCATGCTCGTTAATCATTCCGCTAATCGCCACGATCATTCAGTTCTGATAGTCCGTGCCCTTGCATTCCCCTTTTCCGCAAAATCCATAAATGATTTTCACTCCGTCGGTTGGAATCGTGTCCACCATCTCATCGCATCTGGAGCATATGATCAGGCCCCATTCCTCGTTCGCCTTGCCTTTGGCTGCCTCCGGTCTTGTTAACGCTTTCATAACATTTCCTCCTCATGTTTATTCACTTTGCTGCAAGGCAGTTCCCGCTTGGATATCAAGGGGTCACAAACGATTCTCCACTTCATGCCAAAGACCGCTAACCAACCTCCTACGCTTCACCCATCCTTTATTTTCCACTATATTCTTAATGTATTGGGCAAGAAATAAAGATATGAGTAAATCATGTTTAATGTAACAAAAAACATGTTAAGTAATTTTTGTGTAATCTTATCTCATCTAAAAGAGAGGGATATCCTTAATTTGGCATGATATGATAATATATACTTCGGATTCCACTAAAAATCGACATTATAGACGGAGGGTTTGGATTGAATAACACATGGCAGCTCATTAAGAAAGGAAATACCTCATCCGCCATTGCCGCACTGGGCAATACGGGATTGGCCATCATCAAGGGGATTGCTGCTTCCATCAGCGGCAGCGGGACGATGTTTGCCTCCGCCATGCATTCGGTGGCCGATGCCGTGAATCAGGGATTCGTATTCGTAGGCAGCGTCCTGGCCGAGCGGAAGCCGACCAAGAAGTTCCCCACCGGCTTCGGCAGGGTCATTAACCTGGTCTGCATGGTCGCGGTGATTGTGGTCACCATCATGGCCTATGAAACGATACTGAAGGGCTTCAAGCTGTTAAAACATCCGGAAGAAGCCACGAATTTCTGGCTCAATTTCATTGTGCTGGTCATTGCTGTTATCATTGACGGTTCCATCCTGGTTAAAGCCATGAAAGAAATTATGAAGGAAACCCGCGCCGAAGCATCGGGACTTTCCTTGCTGCCCGCCGCTTTCAAAAATGCCGGCCGCGCCGCCCCGCCGACACGGCTTGTGTTCTATGAAGATATTGTTGCAACGCTTGGCGCCCTCTTCGCGCTGATCGCCATCGTGTTCGCGCATTTCTTCAATTTCCTCATCCTGGACGGAATCGCCACGATCCTGATCGGCTGTCTGATGGTGGGCGTAGCCTTTAAGGTCGGATATGACAACATGGTCGGTTTAATCGGGGTGGCCGCTCCGAAGGACGTGGAAGAGAAGATCTCCGGAATCATTCTTGCCGATCCGGATGTTCGTGACATCAATCGTCTGCGTATTCTGCAGGAAGGCCGTAATTATCATGTGGAAGCCTACATCGAGCTGAAAAAGGGGATGACCCTGGCCGAGGCCGGGCAATCCAAAATGAGAATCAACGCCCTGTTGACCCAGGATCCGAACATCTCGGACGTGACCTTGGGCATACTGGAGGACGACGGAATCAAGCTCTGGAATCCTAGAGAGGATCTGGATCATCCGGGTCAATAAGGAAGAGGCATGCCTCGGGGTCCGTTTGGACCTCGGGCATGCCTCTTTTTTATGCGACGCTTAATGATTGCGCTTCAGGAATTCGACCATCCGTGCATAAGCGATCTTTTCGTTGGCCTTCTTCGTAATCCCATGCCCCTCGTCTTCGAACACAAGATACTCCACGTCACGGCCCTTGGCTCTCAAGGCCTCGACGATTTGGTCTGACTCCTCTTTAACGACGCGCGGATCGTTGGCTCCCTGGATGATGAGCATCGGGTTCACCATATCATCCAGATACGTAATCGGCGAATCCTTGATGAAGCGTTCTTTATCCCGCTCCGGATCGCCTATCCAGCGCTCCATAATTGGTTTCCAGTGTTCCGGCACCGAATCGTAGAAGGTAAACAGGTTGCTGACCCCGACGATGTCGATGGCCGCCTTGAAATACTCCGGATTCCGGCCCGCCAGCAGCAGGGTCATATAACCGCCGTAGCTTCCGCCCATCACGAAGAGCTTCTCGCGGCTCGAAATCCCTTGCTCGAACAGCCAATCCATGCCTGCCAAGCAGTCCATGCGCGGTCCCTCGCCCCAATCCTGCTCCACCAATTTCACGAAGGAGCTGCCGTAACCGGTGCTTCCCCGGAAGTTCGGGCAGAAGATGTGATACCCTTTGGCCAGGATATACTGGAACATGGAGCGGAACTGCTTGCGCTCCGAGGCTTGCGGGCCCCCATGCGGCCAAAACACCGTATAACCGTTGGCCACGTTGTCTTTGGCGCGGAACAGGAGGGCCTCGATCTCCATCCCGTCAAAAGATGGGTACGTCACGACATCCGGCGTCACCAAGTCCTCATCGGTCAACCCTGTCAGCACGTTCTTTGTGATCGTGCTCCATGAGCCGCCTGCATAACGGTAAATGTTAAGCGGCTTCACCGCACCCCGGGCGAGCAGGTACAGATTGCCGGACTTCGTGACATTCAGCTGCTCCACGATGTCCGATGGAAGAGGAATGGCGGTTAACTCACCGCTGTCGAGCGAATAGGCATACAGTCGATCCTCTACCCCTTTTTCCGTAACGATGTACAGGGTTCGTGAATCCTTATGGAAGCGCAAGAGTTGGATGCTCTCCCGATCGATGCGGCACAGGGGTTCAAACTTCTGCTGCGGGATGTCGTAACGGGCCACATAAGAAAATTCGGATTCATAGTCTGTTGCAAAAATGACCTGGTCATTGCTGACAAACAGCACATCCCCCGAAATATGCACCTGTTCAGGCGTAGGCGTCAAGCACAGCGGCTCTTCGCCCTCTCGCTTCACGTAACTGACATAGTAGGTGTTGGCATACATTTTCGTATACGCGATGGTTTTCTCGTCGGGACTCACGGCACACATTTCGGTCGACGTCGCCTCGCCCTCATGCAGCAAATGATCCTCCTTGGTGTCCAGATGATATACGCGCGAATTCAGGTAGGACGGATTCCCCTTCGACGTGACGTAATACAGTCGCTTGCCGTCCTCTGACAAATGCACGAAATAATGTTTGTCCTCCGCGTCCGCCCCTTCGAACAAAGGCATCGGCTCGCCGCCGTTCCAGCGCAGCGCATGAAACTGATAATTCTCATTCCCGTCGCGGTCAAACGCCGTCAAGATATGCCGCCCTTCCGGGTCCAGCTTAATGAAGCTTGCGATCTGGTCATTGTATGTAAGCGGATAAGGGTAGGACGTCTCCCCTTCTAACTCCATGGCCCATAAATTGAACTTTCCGTTTAGACTGCTGCTGAATACAAGCCGTGACTCGTCTGCACTGATTCCGAAGGTACGAATGCCATACGTTTGAAAAAATTGCTCCACATCGGGCTTAGGAAAATCGATCATTCATTTGCCTCCCTGACCTTATCTTATTATCCATCGGTTAATAAATGGGCAAGTCTTCCAAACCGCTGGATTATTCCCATTATAACGCAAAGCATTCTGGGGGTCACCGTTACATAGTCGGGCAGGTTACTAAGTCTGCAGACCGAGATGATGCACAAATTTTGACAGAGGCCTGTATATATTCCCGGCGCCCCCTCTTCTGCCCGCATATCTGCTGCAGGATTCCATATAAATGATAAGAACCATGTTTTTAATGACGAAGGGGGGATTCTCGTGCACCAAGACGAGATCGCGGAACTGGAACGTTCCATTGCGGAGATTACCGAGATCGCTACAGGCTTTGGCCTTGATTTTTACCCTATGCGATATGAGATCTGCCCGGCAGACATCATATACACCTTCGGCGCCTACGGCATGCCTACCCGGTTCAGCCACTGGAGCTTCGGTAAAACCTTCAATAAAATGAAGATGCAGTACGACTTCGGCCTTAGCAAAATCTACGAGCTCGTGATCAACTCCAATCCGTGTTATGCGTTTCTCCTGGACGGCAACTCCCTGATCCAGAATAAACTCATTGTCGCCCATGTCCTTGCACACTGCGATTTTTTCAAAAACAACGCACGTTTCTCCGTCTCCAACCGCAATATGGTCGAGAGCATGTCCGCTACGGCCGAGCGCATCTCCCGCTATGAGATCGAACACGGCACGGAGGCGGTTGAGCAGTTCATCGACGCCGTGCTGGCGATTCAGGAGCATGTGGATCCCCATATCGTGAGGCCCGATAAACTCGATAAACAGCGCTACACGGCACGGCGGATGCAGGAGCAGAAGGAGGAAGCCAAGCGGCAGAAGCCTCCCGGCCGGTATGACGATTTATGGGAAATGGACGAAGACGGCGACAAACAAACCGATAAATTGCCGGCGGCGCCCAAGCGCTTCCCGCCCGAGCCGGAAAAAGACATCATGTGGTTCATTCAGGAGCACTCCGACATTCTGGAGGATTGGCAGCGGGACATTATGAGCATGCTGCGCGAGGAAATGCTGTACTTCTGGCCGCAGATGGAAACCAAAATCATGAACGAGGGCTGGGCTTCGTATTGGCATCAGCGCATCCTGCGGGAAATGGACCTGACCAGCGAGGAAACGGTGGAGTTCGCCAAGCTCAACGCCTCGGTCGTGCAGCCGTCGCGCCATAGCCTGAATCCCTACTACCTCGGACTGAAAATCTTCGAGGATATCGAGCGCCGATGGGATCGGGAGAAGATGTTTGATGTACGCGAATACGATTCCGATATTTCCTTCCTGCGCAATTATTTAACAAAGGATCTCGTGGAGGACCTGGACCTCTATGTCTTTGAGAAAAAAGGCCCGGAGTGGAAAATCACCGACAAGGCATGGGAGAACATCCGCGATCAGCTGGTCGTCTCCCGCGTAAACGGCGGCTCGCCGTTTCTCGTCGTGACCGACGGCGATCATCTCCGTTCCGGCGAGCTGATGATCAAGCATCTGTACGAGGGCATTGAGCTCGACCTGAAGTATATGGAGCGCACCATCCCTTATGTTTACCGGCTCTGGGGCAAACCCGTGCATCTGCACAGCATCATCGAAGGCAAACCGATTCTGTTCTCCTATGACGGCAAGAAGCTGCATCGACGGTTTATTTAACGGCGGTTGAAGCAGTGAAACAGCGGTATATATCACAGCAGCACCCGCGATGAGTAGGATTGCTTCATTCGCGGGTGCTGCTGTTCGTTTACATATAGGCACGTCATCCGTTCGCTTCTTGACCCCTGTTATACGCTGACCTTCTCGGATGAGGTTTCGTCGATCTCGATATCGTGCTTCCGAATATCATATTCGTGTTGAAGCGATTCCAAATCATCGGCCAGCTTCTCCATCATTTTCACGAAGGCGGCCAATTCCTGCGAGCTTGCCGCCTGATTACGCGCGTTCATGGACGTTTTCTCCGATTCCTGCTCCACGAGCCCCAGCTTGCGAATAATGCCGCTGACCTTGTCCTGAATCTCATCCATCGCCTTCTTGGAGTTGGTGGCCAGCTTCCGCACTTCGCCGGCAACCACCTCGAAGCCTCTGCCTAACTCCCCGGCATGGGCAGCCTCGATCGCCGCGTTCAGGCCAAGCAGGTGGCTCTGATCCGAAATTTCCCGTATCAAACTTCCCATCTGCTCGATATGCAAAATTTCTTCGCCCAGCTCGGAAGTCAGCGTATGCGCCTTATCCTGCGCCTCCGCCGTTTTCATGGCGTTGTCGGCCATCAGCGCCGCGCTCTGATCCAGCTCCACGATCATTGCCGTCAACTCTTGAACCGCGGTTGTAATCGCTTCCAACATTTTTTGCTGATCCGAAGCCAGGTTGCTGATTTTCTCTTTCTCTTTCATTTCGTAAGCTTCCAGTACGAGCTGGGAGTCCAGGTTAAACATCTTGCTCAGGGCATGCACCACTTGAATCCATTGATCCGGTACGAGCTTCTTCAGTAAATCGGCGGCAATATCCAAATAAACCATGTAGCTTCCAAGATAATAGTCCGTGGTCAGGCCGATTCTGGAGTGAACTTGTCCGATCTTAATCCGTTCGGCAATATAAGCATCGTCCACTCTTCCTGCGGCAAGCGACATCCAATACACCCGCTGGGTTTCCTTAAGCCGTTCCACGGTCGAGGTGCGCCCGATAATCTGCATCAGCTGCGGCTGCGTTCCGATCTGCGCGTAAAACCGGTCCACGACCTCTTCAACCACCTTCGCAAATACCTCACGATGATTTGCGAGAAGCTCCAATCCTTGCTCGTCCAATCCGATATACTCCAACTGCTGGCGTCTTTTCGGGGAAACATCAATCATTTCGAAAAATCCACTCCTAAATAGGTGATCCATATCACAGGTTCAAGTACTTAGGGTCCATTATAGCCTATATTTACCACCTCGGCATAATCCCAAAGTCCTAATTGTGTGTAGATTTGCACATCCAATCGGGCAATCCCCTCCAAACGAGGAGAAGCCACCCGATTCCACGGGCGGCTTCTCCAGACTTTCCGCTTATGCTATTCCTTATTCGGTCTTACCGGTTTAACAGGCTGCCCACGTAACGCAGCAGCTCATTGGCGCATACCGGGCAGTACCCATGCTCCTCGATCAGCCTGGAGCTTACCTCGTTGATCCGTTTCAACTGCACGGCATCCGGCGTTTTGGTCGAGGTCGTAATTTTGACGATGTCCTTGAGGTCCGTGAACAGCTTCTTCTCAATCGCTTCCCGAAGGCGCTCATGATTGTGGTACTCGAACTTTTTGCCCTTGCGGGAATAAGCCGAGATACGAATCATGATTTCCTCCCGGAACGCCTTCTTCGCGTTCTCCGAGACGCCGATCTGCTCCTCGATCGAGCGCATTAATCTTTCGTCCGGATCCATCTCCTCGTCGGTCAACGGATCGCGGATTTTGGTCCAGTTGCAGAACGCTTCGATGTTATCCAAATAATTCTCGAACAGCGTCTTGGCGGACTCCTCGAAGGAATACACAAAAGCCTTCTGGACTTCCTTCTTGGCCAGATCGTCATACTCCTTGCGAGCGGCGGCAATGAAATTCAGGTAGCGTTCCCGTTCCTCCTTGGCAATGGACGCATGCTGATCCAGCCCATCCTTGATCGCCCGCAGCATATCCAGCGCGTTAATGCACTGAAGATCCTGCTTAATCAAAGCACTGGATATCCGGTTGATGACATAACGCGGATCGATGCCGGACATGCCTTCCTCCAGATATTCGTTCTGCATCTCCTTCAGGTCCGCTTCCTTATACCCTTCAACCTCCACCCCGTCGTACATGCGCATCTTCTTGATCAGATCCATGCCCTGCTTCTTCGTTTCCTTCAAACGCGTCAAGACGGAGAATATCGCGGCAGAACGAAGCGCGTGCGGCGCGATATGGATATGCTTCATATCGCTTTGGCCGATCAGCTTCGAGTAGATCTTCTCCTCGTCGCTGACACGCAGATTATACGGGATCGGCATGACAATCATCCTGGATTGCAGAGCCTCGTTTTTCTTATTGGCAATGAACGCCTTATACTCGGATTCGTTGGTATGGGCCACGATCAGTTCATCCGCGCTTATCAGCGCGAACCGGCCCGCTTTAAAGTTCCCTTCCTGGGTCAGGGAGAGCAAGTTCCATAGAAATTTTTCGTCGCATTTCAGCATCTCCTGGAATTCCATCAAACCGCGGTTCGCTTTGTTTAACTCGCCGTCGAACCGGTAGGCGCGCGGATCCGATTCGGAGCCGTATTCCGTGATGGTGGAGAAATCGATGCTGCCGGTCAAATCGGCAATATCCTGCGACTTGGGATCCGACGGACTGAACGTGCCGATGCCGACCCGGTTCTCCTCGGAGATTAATATCCGTTCAACTTCAACCTTTTCGATATCACCGCCGTACTCGGTTTTAAGGCGTAGCTGGCAGGCCGGGCACAAATTCCCCTCGATTCGGACGCCGAGCTCCTTCTCGATCTCCGGTCTTAGCTCCGTCGGAATCAAATGCAGCGGCTCTTCCTGCATCGGGCAGCCGGCGATCGCGTATACCGCTCCGCGGTCGGTACGGGAATGCTTCTCGAGGCCGCGCTTCAGCATCGTGACAAGCGTGGATTTGCCGCCGCTGACAGGTCCCATAAGCAGCAGTATGCGTTTGCGTACATCGAGCCTGCGGGCTGCCGAATGGAAGTACTCCTCCACGAGTTTCTCGACAGCCCGGTCAAGGCCGAAGATTTCCTGCTCAAAAAACTTATATTTTTTCTGGCCCCCGCTCTCTTCGAAACCGTAGGATTCGATCATGTCATATACACGGGCATGGGCCGTCATGGCTGGAGAGGGATCCTTCTTAAGTATTTCAATGTATTCCCTGAATGTGCCGCTCCACGCCAAACGGTCGCCTTCTGCCCGATACGATGCTATGCGTTCGAAAATATCCATATCGCTACCTCCTATGAGTCTGTTTATGGGGATTGGCTTCCATTCCACAGCGTCATTAGAAAACATTCCATTATCGAAAAAGTGTATTACATACCTATGCGGCTTGCTTGGAATAGTTGACCTTATTTTCGAAGTCACGCGTATGCTTTTTTATCTAACCACCGGTTCATTCTACACTCGGGTACGCCGCGAAAGCAGTCCCCATGCTATACTGAAATTACATTGACGTAACATTAGCAACTTTCGATTAAAAGGAGAGTCATCATGGCGATAAAGCATGAAGCCGAGCTGTACGCTCCCCTGAAGGCCTTTTTTGAATTAAACGGATATGAAGTCAAAGGCGAGGTACGGAATTGCGATCTGGTCGGCATGAAAGACGGTGCCGATGAACCGCTGATCGTGGAGCTGAAAAAAACGTTCAATCTGGCCCTTCTGCTCCAGGGCATTGAGCGGCTGAAGCTGACCCCGTACGTATACCTGGCCGTCGAGAAGAGCCGGGCGAAGAAAGGAGCGGTCAACCAGCGCTGGTCCGAACTGACGGGGCTTTGCGGACGACTGGGATTGGGGCTCATCACGGTCACCTTCTACAAAACCAAGGCGCCCTTCGTCGAAGTGCTCTGCGAGCCGGAGATAGCCGTCCAGAAGGGCCGCACCGCCATTAGGCGCAAGGAACGCCTGCTGTACGAGTTTCGGGAGCGCAGCGGCGATTACAACACGGGCGGGGTGACGAGGGCCAAGCTGGTGACGGCTTACCGCGAGAAAACGCTGCGGGTTGCTGCTGCCATGAATGCAGCGGAAGCGGAACAGCGCAGCATACACGAACCGGCCCCCGATGGGCTTGAGCTCCAAGAAAAAGCTGTCCCTGCTGTGCCGCCCGGCATTTCTCCCGCGGCTGTGCGGGATCGGAGCGGCGTGGGTTCGGCGGCAGACATTCTGCAGCGCAACTACTACGGCTGGTTCCGCCGGGTGAGCCGCGGACGCTACGTGCTGACGCCGGCAGGCGTGCAGGCCTTGGCAGACTATGCCACCGTATTGAAATCATAATGACTGAATATAGGCCGGATCTTGAAACCCATACAAATCCGCCCATGAAAAAAAGCTGCGGATTGAGCCTATGAGCCTGGCTCGATCCGCAGCTTTGCTATGTTCAACGCGTTCGTAAAAGGAATCTTCCATGTCTAATTCCGGGCCGTAAATTCCATCACGGCTTCGCTGATAAGATTCATGCCGAGCAGCAGCTCATCCCGCCCGGGATGCGTAAAATTCAGCCGGATGCACTCCCTGGTTCGATCTGCCGCCGAGCACATCGAGCCCGGAAGGAATGCCGCTCCCTTCAGCAAGGCCGCCCTCAGGAGCGCTTCCCCGTCCAAGCCTGGGGGCAGCTGCACCCAGAGAAACATCCCGCCGGGCGGTACCGCGTACCTCGAATCCTTCCATGCGCTGCGTTTCAGCAGCTCCACCATCAGCTTGAGCCTCGTTGCATATTCCCGGTTGAGCATGTCGATATGATCCTCCAGCTTAAAATGCTTCGATTCCAGCAGATGGTGCAGCATCCGCTGGTTGAGCATGCTGGATTGCCAGTCGGCCATCTGCTTCACGGCCGTCATCATCTCGATCAATCGCCGGCTCCCGGCGGCCCATCCCGTTCGAAGCGCGGGGGCTACGGTTTTGCTGAATGAGCCCACATACAGAACATGTCCTCCCTGCGGCTCTTCGAGCGAGAAGATGGAAGGAATGCGGGGCTTCGGATTCTTGGCATCCGCGAAATGAAGGTCGCCGTATGAATCATCCTCCACGACAAGAAGCCCATGCGAGACGCATAGCTTCAGCACCTGCTGACGCCGTTCCAAACTCCACATGACGCCGGTCGGATTGGTAAAATTAGGCGCAGCCATAAGCAGTTTCGGCTTATGCTGCCGGATCATGGCCTCCAGATGCTCGGGCAGCATCCCGTCATGATCTCCCTCCACAGGAACGATGACGGCACCTTGAAGACGCAGCACCTGAAGCAGTCCCGGGGAGGTCGGATTCTCCACCAGCACCGGATCCCCAGGATCCACGTACACCCTGACCAGCAAATCGATGGCCTGCTGGGTGCCTGTCGTCAGCAAAATATGCTGGGGCTGGACGCTCAGGCCTTTCCGCCGGGAGAAGTCCTCGCTCAGCCACTCGCGGAGCGGCCCATAGCCTTCCGCCTCACCGTACTGCAGGGCCAGCGGGTCCTCGGACAGCACCGATGTCGCCGCCTCCGCCAGAGAATGCAAAGGGAATAACTCTTCGGCCGGCAGCTCTTCAGCCAAGGAAATAAAAGAATCCCGCTTCGCAAGTTCCCTGATATCGCGCAGCGGGGATGACAAAAGGGTCTGTGCACGGGAAGCAAAGGAATACTGCATGGAAGTCCCCCCTCTAACCGTTATCAAAACCTCGGTTTTGTATTCAGGAGCCTCTTATATAACCTCTAAAAGGTATTCCTGATATTTATATATTATAACCTTAATTCTGCATTAGGCATAAATTTGCCTGCCTTGGCGGGTGTACAGGGCATACTTCTCGATGGCCTGCGCACGGGTGGAAACCCCGAGCTTCACGTATATTTTGCGAAGGTAGTTGTCGATCGAGCGGCGGCTTACCTGAATTTCCATGGCGATTTTGTCGTACGTAATGCCTTGGACGATCCGTTCCATTATAAAAGCCTCCGTCTCGGAGAGCTGGAGCCCGCCTTCGTTCATCGCAGAGGCCGTCAGCGGCCAGATGCCTTGCCTTACCCAGTCGAGCGGCAGCGAGGCAACGCCCTCCCGAAGTCCGGTAATCATATGTATGAGCTGGAAAGTGGATGCCTGCTTGGACAACAGGCCGCTTGCGCCGCGACTGATCAAAGACTGGAGCAAGGGAAGCCCGTCATTATCGGTCATAATGACGACATGGGTCTTCGGTGACAGCAGCTTCATCTGCTCCAACACCGCTTCGGACGTATGATCCGATAAATGATAATCCAATAGTACCAAGTCAGGAAGCAAATCCTCGACCATTCGAAGCCCTTCCGAGCCCGAGGATGTCATTCCCTCAACGAGCAGATCCTGCTGCTCTTCCAAAATCAATTTCGTTCCCAGCATGCTTGTAGGTTGACTTCCGACGATAACTACCCGCCAAACCTGATTCATTTTCTAATAGACCTCCTGTATCAACAAACTTGGCTCCCTAGCATCTCTATTAAGTAAGTAAGCGCCGTCAATTCCTTGCGTTACCGTCATTGCGAATTCCCGTTGTTTGCAGATATGGACAGACGCAAATTCCGGCCGTTATTCGCATAGAAAAAAGGTTAATTAATCCTATAGGCGCAGGGATTATGACGGCATGCATGGCGAATGTCTTATATGTATCCTAATTGATAATCAAATCTATACAGATTGTATCCCACTCTAACTTTCTAAGCAATCTCTTTTTCATAAAAACAAGTGCTATTGGTTCGTCTTTGCGAAAGTAATCCTGACATGATAGAATGATACCTGGAAAAAATGATAGATTTTGAGGGGTGATGAAATGCCAATGTTGGAGCCGGAAAACAATACCCCCTATAAATCCCGTGAGGAAGTGCATCAAAAGGGGCCATCCGCCAAATGGTTCTGGGTATTTTGGATTGTGCTGATCGGGCTGGGTACCACCGCAGCCTACCTATATAGCAATCATCTGAAAGAGCAAGTCGTGGTGCAGCTGCAGCAGGATACGCGCCAGGAGATGGCGGCATTCAAAGCGGAGTACGACCAAAGGTTTAACGAGCTGGTTCAGGAAATGGACGAGATGCAGAGCAAGGTTCAGTCGTTTAATGAGCTGCTGACCTTTACCAAGGATCAGGCAAGCGGCAAGACGGACAACAGCAACAAGCTGTACAGTCAATTGAGCCAAGTCGAGAAACAGCTGAAAGAGCTGGAACGCAAGATGGAGCTGCTGAAGTGAGAAAACTGAAGTATATCCGTCCCAAACAGTTAAACCGTACGTTTATGCTTGCCATTGCACCATTTATCGGGATGCTGCTGTGCATGTGGTTAATCACCGAGCCGCCGCGCCTGTCGCACGAAACCGCAGAGTACATACCGTCGGGCAGCATATCGGAACAGTCCGCCATGATCAAGCAGGATCTGGATCAAGCTGCAGTCTCAGCAGAACAGACGATATCCTCCATTGAAAAAACGGCCAAGCTCTATCGGCAGACGACCGCTACGGTAGGAACCATTCTGCATACAGCGGAATCACAAGCCGCGCGGCCGGAGCAAATCTATAATCGCCGGATCACAGCCAAACTGGGTGTCCCGATCGAGACGGTCAACAGCGACCGGATTCGAATCGAATTGTACAAGATCAATCCGGGCACCTATCACGGTTATGCGATGAAGGTTAAACTGAAGGATCCTTCCGCAATGAAGATGTCGCTCGGCAGCGAAAGCGGCAGACCCGGATCCGTCGAAACCACGATGCGCGCCGTAAGCCGGCATGGCGCCGTTGCGGGGATTAATGCCGGCGGATACGCTGACGGGAACGGGGGCAGACATCCGCTGAGCACGACCTTTTACGATGGCAAATACGTCTCGGGATTTCAACCGAGCTTTAAGGATCTGGCCTTTGTCGGCCTGAGCAAATCCGGCAAACTGATCGGCGGCAAGTTCTACAGCCAGAGCGACCTTGACCGGCTCGATCCGATGTTCGGGGCCACCTTTGTGCCGGTGCTGCTCCAAAACGGCAGGAAAACGACGATCCCCGACAAATGGAAAACGACTCCCGGCCGGGCACCACGCACGGTCATCGGCAATTACAAGGACGATCAGCTGCTCATCCTCGTTACCGAAGGATATGATGAGAAGGGAAAATCGGGAGCCACGCTGCAAGAGCTGCAAACCAAACTGAAAAAAATGGGCGTGATCGACGCCTATAACCTGGATGGCGGCGGTTCCGCATCCCTTGTTCTGAACGGACGCGTCGTGAACAAGCCGTCGGACGGCAGTCTGCGGCCGGTACCCACGCACTTCTTGTTTTTCAAATGATAGAGTCGGCACTCATATTCTCGTTTATTTTTTGGCCCAAGGTGGTTATAATAAAGTTAGCTTAGCAGGAGGTGGCATGAATGTCGTTCTCATTAACATTTTGGATCGTCATGCTCGTATTCGCCCTTTATATGGTTGGCATTTGGACCGCGGCATACAATGATGACAAAACCAAAGGCCTGTAAGGCGACTCCCTCGTTTATCGGGGGAGTTTTATTTTTTTCTCGGACAAAAAAGGCACCGCTCATCAGCGATGCTCAAAAGGAATTTCATCGTTCACATATAAGGACATTAGGCATGTTTAGGAAGCTGCTGCATTTCGGACATGCATTGCGAACAGATATAGCGCTCCTTAAACTCGCTTACGCCGTCCATGGAGCCACAGAAGACGCATTTCGGACGATAGCGCTCCAATATAATATGGTCCCCCTGTACAAGGATTTCTACGGGATCCCCCTCGTTCATTTGATATCTCTTGCGCAGAGACTTAGGCAGAACGATTCTTCCCAGCTGATCAACTTTACGGACAACACCAGCAGGTTTCATAACGATTGTACACCTCTTTCATTTTCAACAAGTGATTTCTGACACCACAGTTCCAGAACTGATAACAAGGGCCTAGTATAATAGTTCGATAAAAAGTTGTCGAATCCTGCTGGATGTTAAGAATTTCTTAGTTTTTTTCAACATCAACTAGGTATACTGGATGATTTTCCCCAAAAATGCGCGATTTTTCAGCTGTTCTTATTCCATACCCGGGAAATCCAGCTGGCGTAGTGCCTCATATACCATAATCGCCGCGGAGTTGGACAGATTCAACGAACGGACCTTATCCGTCATCGGCATGCGGATGCAATGCTCGGCATTTGCGGCCAGCAGTTCCGGAGGCAATCCCTTGGTTTCTTTGCCGAACACCAAAAAATCCCCATCCTGATATTCGATGTCCATGTAACGCTTGGTAGCCTTCGTCGTAGCGTAGAAATAACGCCCTTCCGGATAGAGCGCCTGCAATTCCTCAAAGGAATCGTGATATTCAATATGTACGGCGTACCAGTAATCCAGTCCGGCCCGTTTCAATGTCTTGTCGTCTGTATTAAAGCCGAGTGGACGGACCAGATGCAGATGCGTGCCCGTGGCGGCACAGGTTCTGGCGATATTGCCCGTATTGGCTGGAATTTCCGGTTCGACTAGTACGATGTGTAATGCCATGTTGATAAGTCCACCTTTTCTTCTGTTTATTTTTATTCTTATTATAACCGATTCCCTTCCGAATTCCCGGGATATCCAGAAATAACCTTCCGCCAGCATGGCGGAAGGTTATCGTCGTCTGAGCTTGCATGAAATTAGCTGTGGCTGTTCTTGAACTCCTGCATGAATTCCACGAGGGCCTGAGCGCTCTCATAAGGAACGGCATTATATGCGGAAGCCCGCAAGCCGCCGACGCTGCGGTGGCCCTTGAGGCCGACAAAGCCTGCTTGCTCCGAAGCCTTCACGAATTCCTTCTCCAGCTCCTCGGAGGCAAGACGGAACGTAATGTTCATATCGGAACGCACTTCTGCGTCCACGCAGCCGCGGTAGAAGCCTTCGCTGCTGTCGATGGCATCATAGATCAGAGCCGCTTTTTTGCGATTCAATTCTTGAACACCTTGGAGGCCGCCCTTCTCCTCAATCCACTTCAGCACTTCGTTGATCATGTAAATGCCGAAAGAAGGCGGCGTGTTGTACAGCGAGTTATTTTTCAAATACGTATTGTAACGAAGCATAGTCGGCAGATGTTTAGGAGAATCTGTAATCATGTCCTCTCTGACGATCACGACCGCCACGCCGGATGGTCCAAGGTTCTTCTGTGCACCCGCATACACCATGGCGAATTGGTTCATATCGAATGGACGGCTGAGAATATCGCTTGACATATCACCGATGAGCGGAACGGAACCGGTATCCGGGAATTCCTTAAACTGGGTGCCTTCAATGGTTTCATTGGAAGTCAGATGGAGATAAGCTGCATTGTCCGACAGCTTAATGTCTTGAATGCGGGGCAGAGTCATGTATTTGCTCTCTTCGGAAGATGCCGCCACATGGGTATCTCCGATCAGCTTGGCTTCTTTAATAGCCTTGTCCGCCCAGCTTCCCGTCATCACGTAGTTCGCAACCTGGCCTTGACCCAGGAAGTTCATCGGAATCATGGCGAATTGTGTGCTTGCGCCGCCCTGGATGAATAATACCTTGTAACCGGATGGATTCCCCAGCAGGGACAGCAGGCGCTCCTGCGCTTCGTTATGAACGGCTTCATAAACGGCGCCGCGATGAGACATTTCCATAATCGACATGCCGGTATTTCCGTAATTGACGAATTCGGCCTGGGCGCGCTCCAACACTTCAAGCGGCAATGCAGCAGGCCCTGCGTTAAAATTGTATGCTCTCTTGCTCAAAAGACTCTCCACCCTTTCTCTACTATGAATGCTAATTAACGCTAATCATAGCAACAATCCCATAGACCTTCAAGTGTAATTATTCACATTAAATTGTTCCGGTTACCAGCAGAAGAATTGGTACTTTCTGCTCCAGGATCTCTTTTCTCCGGGTGCCAGGCTTAATCGAACAAACACTTCCGGCGAAATAACGTGTCTGGTCCCCCACAGGGCCATATGCGCAACCGGAAAATCGCTGATCTCCCTTACCCCCGCCCTGCGGGCACTGTGCGTCAGCTCCCATGAATATGGATAATCGCTGCCGTTGAAGCCTTTCATTCTTCCATAGAAGGGCTTATGCGGTCTGGCGGTCCAGCCTATCTCGTTATCCTGGACAGACAGCAAATCCGAGGTATAGTCAGATTCGACCTCCGTAAACCGGACAGGAACCGGCAGCTTCAGCTTATACTCGGGTCCTACCGCTTCCTCGTTGATCCCTATGAAATTATGGACATACTCCTCCGTATCGATGCTTCGGCTTCCTTCGTTAATAAGCTCGTAATCTATCGTTAATACGGTATCTTCAATCGAGATCTTCTTCACCAGTCTTGCTGCATAGCCGTTTATGCTCCTGGAACGAACCGTATAGGAGATGTTCGAGTCACCCGAAATGACATCCACATCGAAAGGCTCCACCGGATACGCATACTGAAAGTTATACGGGGCCTCGCTGACCCGTTTAAGAAGGCCCACCCCTAATTTAGGAAACCAATCTCCAACTTTGGCCTCCGCGTACCCCATCCCTTCATGGAGTCCGAACTCGTTGCATAACCCGGACCCGGCCTGCGGGTTAAACCCTTCCGCAAACTCATGAACACAGAAGGTATGGCCGCTCTCGGTCAATTTCACCTGGGTGATGAAACCCGTGCGGTCAAAACGCGTGCCTTGATAACGTCCGACTTTCGCTATTTCGACTTCCAATCGTCCGTTCGCTAGTTGATGTCCCACAAACCATCGCTCCATTCATGATGAAGAAGCCCCGGCCGACTTGTCTGCCAGGGCTTCCGAAATTTTATAAGTGCGAATCAGGCAAGCTCGACGTGAATCAAAGCCCGCTCGCTGCCGGTTAACGAGGACAGTATGCTGCGATCCAGCTCGACGGCCCCGGGTTCTTGACTGCGCAGCTGTATCTTTTCACCGTTCAGCATAACCGATTGAATCGCATAGCTTCCGTAATCCAACCGGTTTGGATTGCCGTATACGATTTGAAGCTGTTTTCCGGCAAACCCGGTAGTGACCGTGGCATGGCCGTCGGCATCGAATTGAGCAGACCTTAGTTTCGGTTCCAGGCGAAGATGTCCCCGGTTCCCTTTCACTCCAAACACCTCGGTCAGCATGGTGAGCAGCAGCCAGCTTGCCGACCCGGTAAGGTAGGGATACATCCCCCTTCCCTTCTCGTTAATGTACTCGGGAATGCCCGGATACATGCGGCTGCGTTCAAAATCCTGGCTCAGATCATAAATCGAACGCAATACCTCGTAGCCCTCTTGGACAAAACCTCTCTTATAAAGCGCATTGGCGTACATGACGCTCATATGGCTAAACATGGCCCCATTCTCTTTATGTCCGAACGCGAAGCCGAATGCCCGCCCCAGGTTTTGTTGGATCTCGCCAAAGTTCGAATTGAGGCGGTAACCGATGCTAGGGTCTTTTAAGTAACGGTCAACCGACTTCGTGATGTGCCCTATCTGTTCATCGTCCGCAATTCCGCCCATGACGGCAAAGACCTGGCCTGTTAGCGTCATGCGCACGCCCAGGGGATGATCGCCTTCCACGCGGGCACCGTCATTATTGTAATACCCGTTAAACCAGGAGTACCCTTCTTGGCTCGTGATCCATTCGTTGCAGCGCAAATGCTGGACGAGCCAATCCGCCTTCAGCTTCAAATCCTGCACAACGTCTGCAACGCTGAATTTCCGTTTGTTTCCGGTCACGGACACCTTGACGGTCTCATAATAGCTATCCAGCAAATTCAGCTTGCCCTGCACATCCTCGTACGAGACGGGAGCCGTCACCGAATCGAGAAGCACTGCCATTTCCTCCGCTATTTCCAAATGCTCGACGCCTTCTGTATCCTGCCACGCCAGCAGCAGATCGCCAAGCTGCATCAAATTGTTGGCATAAAACGCCGTGAAGGCCACGCTCTCCCCTCTGCCCGAAGCGAGGTCCAGACCGTCGTTCCAGTCGGCTCCCTCGAGCTTGATGTTGTTGTGTTCGCCGACGTTAAAGAAAGGCACCAGATTTTGAAGCAGCATATGCTCCAGGACCGTACCTTCGTACACCTCGCCGCTGGCGGTCAAGAGTCGATTCCCGTGCTCAGGCAGCCATCCGGCGTCCTTCTCCTGACAGCGTTTTACAAATACGTCGCGGAAATAGGTCTGCGGCTGCTTCAGAAAATCCATATCTCCGCTCTGATCGATATAAAGCAGCGTGGTCATGAAAGGCCAAGCGCCGTGATCCATCCATACGCGCGGAATGTTGTTCCGGTCAGCAACGAATTCACCCGGCTTCGCGCCGATGATCGTTGCATTGCTTCCGTCAATCCGGACGCCCGCATAGTTATTGAGCAGCAGATATCGAACCTCGGCAGGCTCCATAATCATCAAGGCCAGGCAATCCTGCCACAGGTCGCGCCATCCGCGGCCACCTCGGCCGTAATCATGATATGGAAGAAAGGAATTCCCATATAAACGGCGCAGGATCGGCTGCAGGGTTACCCATTTCATCCATAGGTCCTGCTGCGGATCACCGGTCTGGAAGGATACCGTATTCAGTTTCTCATTCCAATAGGCTTCGTTCTGTGCAAACAGCTCATCAAACCGTTTCGCCGATAAATACGTTTCGGACAGCCTTTCGATGTCTGCGCGATCCTTAGCTATGACCATTGCCACAACATAGGCTTTGGATTCACCGGGCCGCAGCTCCGCCTCCGCGAACCGCAGGCCGCCAAGGGCCTCGTACCCTTCCATGGAGTCTCCAGCCTGCGCGTATGCCGGCTTATTGGCAATGACGGCCTCCGGCCAATCGAGAGCCCCGCCCTCCCCGATGTATTCCTCGAGCACCGGGAAATAACCGATTGGGGCTGAGCCGTCCCCCTCCGCACCCAGCACGCTGTAGGAAACGCGATTGATACGGTGGCCCCGCTCGTCAAACGAGAGCACGGGCTGCACTTCGACCCCTTCCCGATGGACATAAATCCGATGCAGCAGGGATGTCACATGACGATGGTCCCGCAGATCATCCGCCGAACGGCCATACAGCGGAACAGCCGCGGTAGGGGTCAGTTTAAGCGTCTGCTGGCCTACATTGGTCAGCGTTACTTTCATTAACTCGATCTGGTCATCGGTCACCGGCACGAAGCTGGTAACTTCCGTTTGCAGTCCGGCCTCCCCGTTCATCCGCTTCAGCTTGTGCCATAGGAACCCGGCTTCCAATTGGCCTTCTTCTTCCTGATGCATGAACCGGTTCGCATTCTGCTTCGCGGAGTTTCCGGATACGGACCATGCGCCATGCCCGTCGATGTGCACCCAAAAGTTGCGCGCGGACTTGGAATTATGAAGATCCTCCACAGATACCGGCGACATCAAAAACGTATTGTGGCTGCTGGTCATTTCGCCGTGAAGATTCGGCGTGATGGCCGACATCATGCCCGCCTCGTTGACCAAAGGAAAATATAAATAGTTATGATGTTCAGGATGACGCAGCGTAAAGACGCCCTGATCCCCCTCGAACTTCCATCCCGTTGATTTCATATCGCTTTTTCTTCCCCTCTATGCCTTAGGATTTGACGGCTCCCGCCAGGGCACCGTCCACCAGATACTTCTGTATGAACGTATACAGAATGATCAATGGTGCGGCAACGATCGTAATTCCGCATGCAAGCAGCGGCCAGTTATTCCCGTACTGCCCTCTGAATTCTTTCAGGCCGAACGTAATGGGATAGTTGGACGGACTCGGCAGGTACATGATCGGCCCGACAAAATCGTTCCAGATTCCGATAGCGGTCAGAATGACGCCCGTTGCGATCACCGGCTTCATCAGCGGCAGAATGATTTGAAACAAGTAACGGATATAGCCGGAGCCATCCATGCCTGCCGCCTCATCCAAATCGCGGCTGATCGACTTGATGTAACCGACGAACATCATGAACACCACGCCCGTCCCCGTCGTTTTCAGCAGGATATAGCCGAGCTTGGTATCATACCCGAAGAACGAAACGCTTTCCTTGAAGGACAGCATCAATTTATACTGCGCAACCATCGGGTTCGGAAGGAACTGGGACAGCAAAAAGAACATGTAGATAAAGCCGCTCCACATCACATAACCGCGTGCGACCGGAAACGCCGCAAACAACGATACGATGATGGTCAGCACCGTCGCCGTCACCGTATAGATCAGGCTGTTCGCAAAATAACCCGCGAAATTTCCTTCAGACCATGCCTGGGAATAGTTGCCCCATTCGATGTTCTTCACGATTCCGATCGGGTTGAGCAAGTATTCGTTGAAGGATTTGAGCGATACATTGAAGACGAGCAGAAGCGGAACGACGTACAGAATCAGCAGCAAACCTATGACGGCATAAGAGAGAATTTGCGTGGTTTTGGAATTTCGCATCAATATTCCACCTCTCTCTTACGCGTCTGTCTGACGGCTACGACAACAAACAAGAGAATGATCAGGAACTGGATCACGGACAATGCCGAAGGAAGGCCCATTTCCAAGCTTCCCCGGAAGGTCTCCTTGTACACGTCGTAAGCCATCGTCCTTGTATTGAAGCGACCGTCCGTTGTCGCCAAGATGATATCGAAGGTCGACATGGCGCCGATAATGGATAAGAGCATATTCACCGTGAAGGACGGAGCGATCAGGGGGAAGGTAATATGGCGGAAAGACTGCCACTTGTTGGTGCCGTCAATATGACCCGCCTCGTATAAATCCTTCGGAACCGACTGGAGGCCAGCCAGAAAGATCAGCATGGAGTAGCCCATGTACATCCAGATCTGAACGAAAATAATATAACCGAACGCATGGGTAAAGCTGCCGAAGAACATGTCCTGATAGCCGAAAAGAGCGTCATAAAGGCGGTTGACCGGTCCGTTCAACGGATCGAACATCATGCCCCAGATCAGTGCAACCACGGCTACGCCGAGTACGACCGGCAGGAAGAATACCGCGCGGTAGAAGTAATCGCCTTTCAGCCGCTGGTTAATGATTACGGCGATAAACAGGGCGACCCCGTTTTGCACAATCGTCACGACGAACATGAAGATCAGGGTATTTACGATCGAGCGCCACCGCTCGCCCGAGTTCCCCGAGAAGAAAAGCTCCCGGTAATTATCAAGCCCGACGAATTGATAGGTGCTGCCCGGCAGGTTCTTCACATCGGTAAAGGAATAGATGACCGTCAGGATCGAAGGCCCGAAATAAAAAACGATGTATAACGCCATCGGTATCAATAGCAGCAACAATGGTATGAAGCGGTTAAACCCTTTTCCAAATGGATACATCTCTCTCACCTCGCAAATCCATTTCAATGCATGTCGGGGCCTGCTGCACAGACCCCGATTACAGTATGGTTCTTTCTATACAAGTCTCTTTATAATAGAAGAAGTTTATTTCGGAGCGGCTGCTTCCCATTCTTTCTGCTGAATGTCAGCCAGCTCTTTTGCCGTTTTATATGGTCCGCCCGGTGCCAGGAATTCCGTGTGAACGCCTTCTGCGGCCAGATGCTCGCCGATATTCTGGCGGTTGATCATCATGATTTCGTACGCCAATTCAAACTCGCCGAGATAAGGAGTCAATTCATTGTCAATGAAGTCGCTTTCCGTCTGAATGTTGTCCTGTGTCGGAATGAATCCGGCTGCCTTCACGAATGTCGTGTAATTTTCCGGCTCCGAGAAGAATTCAAGCCACTTCAAGGCTCCTTCTTTGTTCGGACCTTTCTCGGCCGCATACCATGTTACGTCATACTTGCCGACAAAGGAGGCGTTCTTCGCTGCATCCTCGGTGGCCGGAAGCGGGAAGTAACCGAATTTCAGCTCTGGATTAGCTGCCGCAACGGTAGGGGCATCCCAAGAGCCGTCAGCCAGCATCGCAGCTTTGCCTGTTGCAAAATAGGAAGGCGCCGTTGCATAATCGATCCCCATGAAGCCGTCGATCATGTAATTGTCTTGAAGCGTCTTCATTTTTTCCAAAACCTCGATGGCTTCTTCATCGTTATAAGCCGTCTCGCCTTTCCACACGCCCTCGATCCATTTCTGCTGGTCTCCGCCGCCCAGGATTTTGGCCTGCAGGGCGAACACTGGAAGTTTCAAAGGCCATACGTCTTTACCTGCTACAACAATCGGTGTGATGCCTTTGGCTTTCAAGTCATCGTTCAGCTTCATGAACTCCGACCACGTTTTCGGAACGCTTAAGCCGTTCTGCTCGAAGATTTCTTTGTTATAGAAGAGACCGGACATCGCAACCTTGCCTGTAGGAACGGCATATACTTTATCGTTATAAGTTCCGGCTTTTTCGATATCGTTTGCGTTATAATTCTTAATGAAGGCTTGGTCGGATAAATCCGCAATCAATCCAGTATCGATCCATTGCTGCCAATCGGGAACTTTAGCGCCCGGCGTCCATTCCTGCGGAGAGAGTCTCATTCCCGACAAATCGGCCAGGACGTCCACGTCATTGGCGGTGATTCTTGCTCTCTGCGCCTGCTTGTATTCGTCATCCGGACCCGTAGTGGTATACTCAACCGTATACTCGGGATACTTCTCTTCAAATTTCTTGTTGATCTCTTCAATCGCTTTATTGATGTTATCTTGTTTCCAGTGTAAAATTTTGATGACCTTTTTATCGCCTTTGGCAGGTGCGCCTTGATCGGCTGAATCGCTGCTCCCGCAAGCTGCCAGCGAGAAGGTTAGAGCGCCAGCCAAAAGTAATGCTGATAACTTCTTAATCATTTGTTCGTTACCCCCTGAAATTAAATTGCACTTCATTATGAAACCGGATTCATGTTTCCGCTTTTTGTTGGCCTGTACAATCTTGATGCTACGAAACTATAATTATTAATTTTCGTAATTGAGCGAATTATACCGAAAGCGGTTTCGTAAGGCCTATTATTACGCATAATATTTTGTTTGTCAAAGCTTTTTTTATCGTTCCCGATACTTTTCTCTCACCGAACAGAGACAATCCTTTTTTCTTACTCTGACAAGCCTTATGCCTGTTCTCTTTCATTGACTTACCTCGCTAAAGCAGATACACTGAGTTACGAAACTGTTTCGAACCCGTGTGGTATAACATGGCAGACCGATGGTAAACCTTGGCTTGGATAAGCCCTTATGCATAGGTGAACCGTCATCATTTCATTGGATCATGGGAAATTTGTTCAAAACACGCTCTTTAGCTAGACAGAAAACACGTATCTTATAACTTTTCTGTCCCTAAACATTACGCATAAAGGAAATTCATGATAAACAATTAGCGAAAATTAACGAAAATAATGAAATGACATTATAAACAGAATAAGGGGCGTTTCGCATGGCGTTAAACATCAAAACAATCGCTAAAATGGCAGGGGTCTCCGTATCGACCGTCTCCAAAATTATCAACAACTACAGTGATGTATCCGATGAGACCAAAGCTCGCGTGTTGGAAATTATGAGAGAAACCGGATATACCCCTTCCAATTCCGCAAAAACGTTAGCAACCAAAAAATCCAATCTAATCGGCGTCATCTTTGCGGGAAAGCTGAACGTTGATTTTACCCACCCGTTTTTTGTTGAGGTGCTGAATTCTTTTAAGAAGCAGATGGGCGTTCTCGGTTACGATCTGCTGTTTTTTTCGAACGAGAAATTCCAGGGGGAGGATGCCGACTATCTCGGACGGTGCCGCCATTATCAGGTAGACGGCTGCGTCATTATATCCGGCGAGGAAATCGAGCCCTCGATTAAGGAGCTGGATGAGAGCGATATTCCCTGCATCGGGGTCGATATTGAGCTGTTCGGCGAAATGTCGGGTCATATCATGTCCGACAATTACAAGATGTCCTCGAAGGTCGTGGAGCATTTCTATCTCCAGGGCTTCCGAGACTTGGGCTTCATTGGCGGCAGCAAGGAGTCCGAAATCTCCAACATGCGAGAGGCGGGTTATCGCAACGCCATGGAAAGCTTCGGCCTTCCGGCCCGTGCGGAGTGGTTCCTGAACGGCGATGATTTCTATGAGGCCAGCGGATATAAAGCCATGACACGGCTGATTAAGGCCGGATCCCTGCCCCGCGCCATTTTTGCAGCCTCGGATCAGATTGCTATCGGCGCCATCCAAGCGCTTCAAGAACATGGTCTGAATGTCCCTGACGACATGTCGATCATCGGCTGCGACGATATCGAGGCTTGCAAGTACACAACGCCTAAACTAACGACGATTCGGCAAAACAAAGAGAAAATCGGCCGCTTGGCGGCACTCATGCTCTACGACCTCATCCATAAACAGTCCCCCGTCAGTTCCTTTGTCGTCGAGCCCGAACTCATCGTCCGCGAATCTTGCGGGAGCAACACGCATCACTACGGGTATTTCGGATAAACATCCGGGCAAAGGGGCAGCCAGGGCGTTAGGCTCTTAATGAGCCCCTTGCCTTTCAGAGCCATCTTAGGATTGGTTCCAGTCACGAGTGTATACCACCAAAAAAGAGCCTGGGGCATGATGCCCCAGGCTCTTTTATAATCCTGTTTATTAGATATCGTAGTACAGGGAGTACTCGTGCGGATGAACGCGGATGTTAACCGCTTTGGCTTCGGCACGCTTGAAGTCGATGAAGTTCTCGAGGAATTCTTGCGTGAATACGCCGCCCTCTGTCAAGAACTCATAGTCTGCTTGAAGTGCATCCAATGCCTCGTCCAGGGAACCCGGTACGCTGCGGATTTCCTTCTTCTCGGCGTCGGACAATTCGTAAATGTTTTTATCGAATGGCCCATAACCGAGTGCGGTAGGATCGATTTTACGTTTGATCCCGTCCAGACCGGCCATCAGCATAGCAGAGAATGCAAGGTAAGGGTTCGCTGTGGAGTCCGGTGTGCGGAACTCGATGCGGCAGCCTTTAGGCGTTACGGCAGCAACCGGAATCCGTACTGCGGCAGAACGGTTGCCCTTGGAGAATACGAGGTTAACCGGTGCTTCATAGCCTGGTACCAGACGCTTGAAGGAGTTGGTGCTCGGATTCGTCAAAGCGATCAAGGCAGGCGCATGGTACAGGATACCGCCGATATAGTGCAGCGCCGTTTCGCTCAGGTTCGCATAAGCGCCTTTTTCGTAGAACAGCGGAGTGTCGCCGTCGAAAATGGATTGGTGAACGTGCATGCCGCTACCGTTATCCCCGAACAATGGCTTCGGCATGAACGTAGCCGTTTTGCCGTATTGGCGGGCTGTGTTATGCACAATATATTTATAGATCAACAAATTGTCAGCTGTTTTCTTCAATGTATCGAAACGGAAATTGATTTCGGCCTGGCCGGCAGTTGCCACCTCATGGTGATGACGCTCAACGCGAAGACCTGCTTCGTCGAGGAGACGGCACATTTCGCTGCGGATATCCTGTTGAGTATCCACTGGCGCTACAGGAACATATCCGCCCTTAACCCCTACTTTGAATCCCAAGTTGCCGCCTTCTTCCTTGCGGTTCGTATTCCACTGGGCTTCCTCGGAGTCTACGAAGTAGCTGGAGCTGTTCATGGAGCTTTCATAGCGGACTTCATCGAACAGAAAGAATTCGGATTCCGGTGCGAAGAAGGCTGCTGTTCCGATGCCGGCTTCTTGAAGGTATTGCTCGGCACGAGCCGCGATTCCACGCGGGTCACGCTCATAAGCATCGCCTTCCGGAGTATAGATATTGCTCATAATGTTAAGTGTAGGGTGTGCAGTAAACGGATCAATATAGCAAGACTCCGGATCAGGCATCATGACCATATCCGATTCTTCAATGCCGCGGAATCCTGGAATAGAAGATCCATCAAACGCTACCCCGTTCACGAAAGTTTCTTCGTCTACTTCTGAAGCCGGCAAGCTAATGTGATGCACCCGTCCCGACAAGTCTACAAAACGAAAATCGACCCACTCAATATTGTTCTCTTTAATGGTTTGCAATACTTTCTCTACCGACATGTCTCTTCCTCCCAATTTCCGAACATTAAGACTTAAACTGCTTAACAATGTTCATAATCTTTCGATTTCTTTTCGTCATTATATGCCGGGAGATAACCTGACGTCAATACCTATGTAAGGTATTTTTTAAAATGGTGTCATGTTATATGACATGGAGAACCAATTTAAGTAAATGCAGCAAAAAGACACCTGCGGTTAGGATGCAGGTGTCTTCTACTATAAAATAGGGGATGGCGAAGCCATTCATTGTGTTCTTACCGCTATGCTCTAATATATCATTAAAGCATGTAACACGTGTTATACGCGCGCGAATTCAGAAGCAGGCGCTTTGGCCGTAGCAAAGCTCTTCCCTACCAATGGAGCCAGCTTCTCCAAGTCTTTAAGCAGTGCGGCGAATTGGTCCGGGAACAGGGATTGGACCCCGTCGCCTGTCATCGAGTTGTCCGGATCCGTATGCATTTCAATGATAAGACCGTCGGCTCCGGCCGCGACGGATGCCTTGGACATCGGTTCGACCAGCTCGCGCCGGCCCGTTCCGTGACTCGGGTCCGAGATGACCGGAAGGTGACTCAATCCTTGCAAAACAGGAATGGAAGATAAATCCAGCGTATTGCGGGTATAAGTTTCGAATGTTCGGATTCCGCGTTCGCAGAGCATGACATTCGGATTGCCGCCGGCCAGGATGTATTCCGCTGCGTTCAGGAATTCGTCATAGGTTGCACTGAAGCCTCTTTTCAGCAAAACCGGTTTGCCGCAGGTGCCAAGTTTCCGAAGCAGATCGAAATTTTGCATGTTGCGGGTGCCCACTTGCAGAATATCGGCATACTCCGCGCAGATATCGACGTATTCGGGCGTCATCACCTCGGTAATGGTCAACAGGCCATGCTTTTGCCCGGCTTCCGCCATCATGATCAGACCTTCGACGCCAACGCCCTGGAAGCTGTATGGCCCCGTACGAGGCTTAAATGCGCCTCCTCTTAGCACTTGTCCGCCTGCTGCTTTCACCAGCTGCGCAATTTCATCAATCTGCTGCGCGGATTCAACGGCACATGGACCGCCCATGACAACCAGATTGCCTCCGCCAATCTTTGTTCCCTTAATATCGATCACCGTATCATCCGGATGGAAATCACGGCTGGCAAGCTTGTAGGACTTGGAGATCTTAACTACATTCTCTACGCCCTTCATTTGGCGAAGATGCTCCGCAAGCTTCGGGTTCACGCTGCCGATCAGGCCGATCACCGTGCGGTCCGCCCCCTTCGATACGTGAGCCTGGAGCCCTTCCTTCTCAATTTCGGTAACGATATGCTGAACTTGTTCCTCTGATATTTGATTGGATGTAATGACGATCATAAATAAACCTTCTTTCTGAATGAATTCCAATTTCGATGCTGATTTCAATCCATGGATAGTCACTTTCGCACTTGTTCGCTTTTAAGCTTTTATGCTTTTAATCGATAAAGTAAATATACAGAAAAAATCTCCCCTCGTCAAGCCCATTCTTCATGGCTATCACGATTGGGAGATATTCCTTGCCTGTTACATCAGCGTTTTGTTGCGTCCTTCCGCTACGGTTCGCTTCACCAGCGGTATGACAATTCTTACCGTTGTCCCGATGCCGGCGCGGCTGAATAACGTGACTCCATACTCGCTGCCGTAGTGAAGCTTGATCCGTTGATCTACGTTTCGTATGCCGTAACCCGCATTGGTCAGATCCTGTCCCCCTGTATTATCCAGCACGCGGCCGGGCGGGAAACCGACGCCATTATCGATGATTTTGAATTCCAGAGCGTCTTCCAGCAATCTGGCTGTAATCCGGATATGAATATAGTCTCCGGTCCACGCATGCTCAAGCACATTCTCGATAAACGGCTGCAAAATCAATTTCACGGTTTCATACCGGACCACCTCGGGCTCAAAATCATAAGTAACCTGCATCCGGTCGTCGTATTTAATCTTTTGAATGTCCACGTACGCTTGGGCCTGTTCCAATTCATTCTTCACGGATATGATGTTCCGGCCGTCGTTGAGCGACAAACGATAAAACTTCGCCAGGTCCATTACCATGCGCTGCAGCTTATCCAGCATCCCGAACCGCGCGAGGCGGCTGATGGAGGATAGGGTATTGTATAAGAAATGCGGATTAATCTGCGCGTGCAGCGATTCCAGCTCCGCTTCCTTTTTCTGCAGGTCGGCCAGATACACCTCATTGATCAGCTTGCCGATGTTGCTGCCCATATCGTTCAACGCAGAGGAAATATGCGTAAATTCATCATTCCCCTTAAAGGATACCCGTTTATGGAATTCGCCTTCCTGGAACGAGTCCAGCACGGATACGATTTTGGACACCCGGCGGCTGAAATATCTGGACACCACGATGCTGACCACGAAGAAGATACCGATGCAGATCAGACAGATCAGATAGGTTAGATTACGTATTTTGACCGTGTCTTTTTCCACGATTTGAGCAGGCACGACGGCAATCAAATCCCAGCCGAGCTGGGGAATGGGCTTCCGAATCAGAAGGTCCCCGTTCTTGCGAAGTTCCTTCTCCTTGAAAACGTTTGTGGATTTTCCCCCTGATGAAAGAACGACCCGGCCCTGTGCATCCGATAAATACAATGCAGTCCCGTCACCGATCTTCTTGTAATCCATGCTTTCAAACAGGTCCGTCATACTGACGTTCATCCGCATGAACCCGATTTCTTGCGGTTTGATGGTCGAGCTGATATCCACCAGCCGCCGCAGCAAGGATATGCGCCCGTTGCTCACATCGTCCTCAATCTGCTTCCACTGCAGGGTTACGCCGTAATTCTCTTCCTTCGGATATAATTTATACCAGGACCGGTCCTCCAGCCTGTCATATTGATAAATATCAAACAGACGTTTGTTGGAGTCCAGCGGGTCTGTATACGTATAACTGTCATAGATCTCCCTAAGGTCGTCGTTGCGCAGGTAGATCGATAACCAGATCCTTCGGTTCGCCGTGCTTACCGCGGTCTCCAGCTTCGGAATCAGCACGTTGATCGTGGTGTCATAGCTTATCCAAGCGCTTTCGGTAAAACGCAGACGGCTGTTAAAGGTCGTATCAAAATAAAGCATATCCGATATCCGGATCATGTCCTCCATCTTATACGATATGTTCTCGCTCATCTGATGAAGCGTGCCCTGAATGTTGTTATACGTCTGCTCTCGGGTGGACTTCACGAAGACCTGATTCGCTATCTGACCGACAAGCAGCACCGGTATAATGATAAATACGCAGTACGAAAACATTAACTTGTATCCGAAAGGTATCTTGACCCGTATTCGTTCGAATTTCCCCGCCATAGCCTGTTTGACCCCATATCTAATCTGAATTTTGCAAGTTACGAGTGCTTGCGCCGGTATTCCAGAGGCGTCATTCCATACATTTCCTTAAACTGCCTGCTGAAATAAGGCAGATATTGATAACCTGTCTGTGATGCAATTTCATATATTTTGAGCTTGGTCGTCTTGAGGAGATCCCTGGCGCGCTCCATCCGGAGCTTGATCACATAATCGCTAAAGTTGTGCCCGGTTTCTTCCTTGAAGAGCACCCCGAGATAATTCGGTGAAAAAGAAAACCGGTTCGCCATATCCCGCAGCGTAATATTCTCGTGCATGCGTGCCTGGATATTCTCTATAATCTCTTCGACCAGCCTGCCATTCTTGGTTGATTTGCGGTTCTTGAGCATTTCCGAAATTTCCATTGCCTTCATGCGAAGCCATGAGAAAATATCATCCATCGTTTCGAATTGAAGCAGAATATCCAGGTTTTTGAGCTCCAGTCCAGCCATACGATATAACTCTTCGTTCATCGCTTGCAGATGTCCTTCCAGCTTCACCATGATATACACGGCCAAATTGCGTATGGTGAACTTGGATCTAATGCTGGATGCCAGCAGTTGAATCGCTTCCAGTTCATCATAGATACGAACGATATCATACTCCGTCATGGCTGTAAATAAAGCATCCAGACGGATGTCGAGGCTTTTTACGTCTTCCCGGTCCTCTGTCGGCACCTCGCTGTACAGGATCCATTTGCCCTTGCCCCGGAACATCTTATAATCCAGCGCGTCCAAAGCCTCCATGTACGACGTGTGAAGCTGCTCCAGCTGATGGACGGCCCTGCCTTCCCCGACCGTCATCGAATAGTTATATTCCCGTTTTAATTCCTCAAGCAGGGCTTGAATCTCTTCCTTGCCCCGGCCCCCGTTAAGGAGTACAGCCGTTCGCTGATCGGTTACCTTGCATATATATTCAAAGCCGCGCTGTTCAAGCAGTTTATGCAGTCTCGTGAAATACTCCTCTATGGCACTCAGCTTTTCCTCGGAATCGAGCGAGCCGGTTCGCCAGGTGCTCACATTATCAAGCTCCAGCAGAATGACGCAGACCGGCCAGTGAAGCTCTGTCAGCCGGTACTCCCGCTTGATAATATCCAGGATGGCTCCGTCATAGGGCCGCTGAAGGATTTGCAGGAGATACTGATTTTTGAGGATGGGGATCATCTGCTGGTAAGCTTCCTCCGTCTCCTTGCGTTCATGTAGGCGATCCAGTTCCATCCTCACCTTCGTTAATGCATCGATCAGCTCCTGGTCCTCCATCGGCTTTAACACATAACTGCATGCGTTCAATGCAATCGCTTGTTTTACGTAACCAAAG